>CACZOV010000087.1 GCA_902782915.1 uncultured Erysipelotrichaceae bacterium
TATGATAAACTAATCGGGCAAACAACTAAATAAAATAAAAATCCTTTATAATGTGATAATGTTAAATAAGTAGTACCTAAAAATAATAAAATATATCTTATCTTATTATTACCTTTATTTTTATAAATAAATAAAAATCCTATAAAAATAACTACATATATAAGTATTCCACCTTTAATATTAACTGGCATCATTTCTAATACCATGTTATCTATTTCCTTTATTCCATATGAATTAAAAAAATATGTAATAGCATCTATTTTATATGGATTTAGAAAACCAACTAAAATAGATATAAAAGTTATAATTAAAATTGGTTTTAATTTAAAAGACTCTTGTTTTCTTATTCTATTTATAAAATACTCAACATAATAAGGAATTAAAAAAACAAAAAACATTATCCACATGGATGCATGAAGATTAATTAAAAATAAAGATATTATAGGAATAAAATATAAATAAATTTCCTTTTTCTTTTGAATAAAACTTTCAAGTAAAAATAATTCAAGTAAAAATAAAACTATATCAAATATCTGTGGACGAGAAGTAATTATATCTGAAATTAAAAATAAAAAATCAACTATTAAAGTTATATAAATAGAAATACTTCTTTTTTTACTAATTAAAAAAGATGATTTATAAAGAAGAAAAATAATAACTCCATTTACTATTAATTCAAGTAATAAAATTCCTATATCATTAAATTTATTATAAATAATATAAAATATTATATCAGTAAGCCACTGCTGAGGAATAAAAAATAAATTTTCATGAATTGTAAATGGTTCTATTTTTATAAAACCTTTATCTAATATAGTTTTGCCTGTATTTATTAAAAACCAAAAATCATTATTTAACTTAAATTTAGTAAAGGCAAAATAACAAAATGGTAATAAAAGAATCAAAATAGTTGCTAAATTAGATGGATTCCACTCTTTAAATTTTTTTATTAATTTCATTTATCCTCCTCTTGATAATTATTATCTGTATTAACAGACCATATATTTTCTTTATCTTTAATATTATTTATAATATTATTTGCACAAACAATTCCACTTTCTATAGAATGATCCATATTATTATATCTATGCATACCATTCCTTCCAATACAATATAAATTACTTATATTATTTAAATAATTTTTCACTTTATCAAAATACTTATAACTTCCAAAATAAGCAGGATAGGCTTTTTTTACTCTTTCAACATGATAATCAAATATACTAGATGTTTTATCTATAATTCCCATTTTAATTAATTCTTCTTTAGCATACTCTTTTAATGAAGAATCTTTCATATTCCAAAATGAATCATTTTCATGACAAAAATATTCAAGTCCTAAAGAAATTGTATTTTTATCTCTTACTAAATATGGGGACCAATTATTAAATACTTGAATTCGTCCAAGTTTAACTTCTTTTGTTTGAACATATATCCAAGTATCTGGAATTAGATTATTTAAAGTTTTAATTTTACTATCGTTTTTAATTTTTAATTTATCAAGAATAAGTCCTATTGTTATAAAATCTCTGTAAGGAAGAGTACTACTAATTCTTTTTATATCCAAACAAACATTATTCATATCACTTATTAAATCTTTTATTGGAATAGAAGATATAAGATAATCTACTTTAATTGTTTTAATAACATTATTTTCTTTATAAACAACTGAATAAATTTTATTATCTTTTTGTTTAATTTTAATTACTTGAGAATTTAGTTTTATTATTCCATTCATATCTTTAATTCTATTAGCCATTTCTTCATACATTTGTCCCGGTCCATATTTAGGATAATAAAATGATTCTATTAAACTAGTTTCTTTTTTCGCGTTTTTAAGTTTAAATAGTCTCTTAAAATAATCTATTACTATTTCTTTAATAGATATTCCTTTTACTCTTTGATTTCCCCAAGAAGAATCAATTTTTTTAGGACTTATTCCCCAAAGTTTTTCTGTATAATCCCGAAAAAATATTTCATATAATTTTTTTCCAAATCTATTTATATAAAAATTTTCTAAACTATTTTCAGGTAATTTTTTTATAATACTTTTTAAATAACTAAAAAAACTTACCATAGTATCTTTAAATCCTAAATTTTTAATTGTTTTAAATGATAAATTAACTGGATAATCAAAAAACTTTTTATGGTAATATATTCTTGATACTCTATTTCTTTTTAAAAATACTTTTTTATCTTTTTCAGGATCACTTCCGACTCCAGGAAAATCTTTTTTTATATTAAGTAATAGTTCATCAAAACTTGGTTTATTTTGAGGTGGTAAAATGTTTTTCCATAAATCATTGATATAATTATTTTTACTAAAAAATCTATGTCCACCTAAATCCATTCTATTTCCATGATAAATGACTGTTTTAGATATTCCACCAACAAAACTATCTTGTTCTAAAATAATAACTTCAAATTTTTTTTTACTTTTTAATAAATGATATGCACAACTAAGTCCAGCTGGACCTGCTCCAATAATAACTACTTTTTCCATAACATCACATCTTAATTATATAATAGTACTTAAAATATTAAAACATAGTTTACAAAAAGAATTATTTGAAAATATCAAATAATCCTTTTTTATTACTTTTATTAACATCTTCAGAAACTATACCTAATTTTATTAACAATTTATCAAGTTCATGATTGATAATTCGATCATTTAAAGGAGGTAAATTATAATAAATACTAATACCTGCCTCTTTGGAAAATTGATTTACATCATTATCATTTAATAAACTATTTACAAGAATTACTTTCTTACCTTTTAGTTTTAAAAAAGCATCGCGATCCTCAAACATTAATTTATTTATGGAATAAAGTGATGGATCTATTAAATATAAAACATCATCACCTATTTCTTCAGAATAATTACTTAAATCAATTAAAACTACATCTTGATCAAGTGAACTTGCAAGAATATCTTTTATTCTTGAATTTAAAATAGAATACATATTTTCTTTATTATAAAACATAAAATCACGTTTTTCTATTTCAATACCAATTGTTCTTTTTTTATATTTATCTTCCAAAACATGCATAATCATATAAAGTAAATTAGTACCATAAGATGTATTAACCCCTTTTAAACTAAGAATTATTCTTCCTATAGTTGATCCTTCTATTGAATTAGAAACTGTATTAGTTACTTCTTCCTTAGTTTCTTCAACTACTTCATATTCTTTTACATCTTCATAAGTATTACTTTTCCTTGTAAGTTCAATTAAACCATTTATATTATCAGTAAAATTATAAATATGAAGACTTACTAAAAAAGATAAAAATGTTTTTGGAGGTGGATTATCTGGTGGAATAAATAAAATTAATTTATCCATATCAAAAGATTTTGATAATTCCTCAAGTACACTTTGTTTAGGAAAGTTTTCAAGAGCTGTTGCATCAATAATAATTTTTTTATAAAAAATATTATTAAAACTATTTACAATTTCTCGAACTTTAAAAACTCCACTTAATTCCTTTAATACTTCAATATTTGCATTATAAATTAAATTTTTATATTTATTTGTAACTATAATATTCATAAAATTCACCTCTTATTTTATTAGAAGAAAAAGAGTGTTAATTACTTCCACTCCAATTTCCATTTGATCTTATAGTGTCATCACTACAATGTATATTATAGATCGTTTTCGTCTCATTTACAATACTTAAAGGAAAACCAACATCAATTAAAGGAATATAAAAGTTAACATAAGTTACTACTTTAAATACTGCACCGTTAATATTATCAGAACAAGTAACATCTAAACCATTATAATAACCATTTTTCTTTAGATCTCCAACTAAAGTTCCTGCATCAGATAAATCATCACGATTTCCAAATTCATAACTTCCTTCATATTGCTCTATTGTTGTAACAATGTAGTTATTAGTACGATAAGCCGCTGCATAGTTCATTATTATCGCAATAAATACTATAAAGACTCCAATAAAACCTAATATAATATAAAATAATATTGAACCACCAATAGCTTCTCTCATACTAA
>CACZOV010000088.1 GCA_902782915.1 uncultured Erysipelotrichaceae bacterium
ATATTATACTTTTTTTTAAATAAAGTCAATAATTTTGAAAAAATTATGTACAAAACTATTGATTTTTAAAAAAATTAATGCTATAATATAAAACGTAACAAATACCGGGGTGTGGCTCAGTTGGTAGAGCGCGTGGTTTGGGACCATGAGGTCGCAGGTTCGATCCCTGTCACTCCGACCAATATTTAATATCAGTTTTTATTGAAATATCAGTAAAAGCTGATATTTTTATTTACATAATTAATTTTCTTGAATATTTTCTTTATAAATCGTCAAAAGCCTTTATTTATCAGTGCTTTTACCACTTTTACCTTTTTCAAACTTTCCCATTATTTTTTACAAATAGGCAACCATAGGCAACCACGATAGGCAACCACTTTTAGTTCTTCTATCCCTTGATACTACTAGATTTGCAGATTTTATTCAAATTTAAAAATGTTAATACTAGATTTTCAATTTTTATCCAAAATTATGATTATAATTCATATTCTTCACTCGTTTCAGCCAATTTTTTACTAAGAATTTTTCCTACTTTTTTTATTTCATTTTCTTTAAATTCATTAAATACAGATGTATATGTATTAAGTGTTACTCCTATATCCTTATGTCCCATTAACTTTTGTAATACAACTGCATTCATTCCAAGTTCTATACATCTTGTTGCAAATGTATGTCTTAATACATGAGTACTTATTCCTTTATCTTCTAATCCTAGTTGTGTTCTAAAAATTCTTTTTAAAACAGAGTTTACTGAATTATGTCTTACATATTCATTTCCTACTACAAACAACAAGTTATCTTTATGACCTTCTGATAACTCAACTTGTTCTTTTAATTCATTTTTAATTTCGTCTGGAATTAATAACCTTCTTCTTCCAGAATAAGTTTTTGCTCTATTATTCATTTTTACTTTTCCTTGTAAATCTAATGTTAGAGTTCTTGTAATTTTAATTACCCCATTTTTAAAATCTATATCATCTTTTTTTAAAGCCAAAGCCTCTCCAATTCTTAATCCTGAAAACATTTCTAATAAAAAACATACTTTATAAGGTTCTTCATCTATTCTCACACTTTTTAAATAATTTACTAATTTACTTTGTTCTTGTATAGTTAAAGCTCTAACTTCTTTTGTTGTTTTCACACTTCTTGGCTTTATAACATCATCCATAGGATTCTTTGTAATATATTCTTTTTTTATTGCTTTTGCACAAGCACCTTTAATTTGCTCATGTATTTTCCTTATATATGAATCACTATAATGAGTAACTGAATTTAAAAAATTTTGAATATCATAACTATTTAAACTTTGAATTGTCATATTAGCAATTTCACTTTTTCTTATTACATTTGCTGTTTCTTTCAATCTTGTATATTGAACATCTCCGATTATGTTTGAATTATACTTTTCTTCTCTAATAATATCAATTAATTCTATTAAAGTAATATCATTCTTTTTAGTAAAATCTGTATTATTTCTCAAATACATAACTTCATTTAATTTTTTTAATAATTCTGTTTTTGTTTTAGCAGTAACTGATTTTCTAATTCTATTTCCATCTTTATCAAATCCAGCATCATATTGTGCTATCCATCTATTTCTTTTTTCATCTTTGTAAATACTACCTTCACCTTTAACTCTTCTCAAAACTATTCCTCCCTTTTATCTAATTTCCATAATAAATAGGCAAGTTTAGATATAGTTTTTGTTTTTCCTATATTAATTGATGGGAAATCAGCTCTTCTAAATAATTCATTGGTTTTATTTTCTCCCATTCTTAAATCTTTAGCTACATCTTTTACAGTTAAATTACTCCATGGATCATCAAGTTTATCTATTGCTTTTTTTATTATTTCTTCTTTTACATTATCTTCAAAACTTTCAAACATTATTTTCCTTGCTCCTTTTCTCTTTTTTCTAATTCTTCATATGCAATTTTTCCATAATCTATAAAATCTTTTCTTTCTTCATCTCTTTTTCTACATTCTGAATTTACCTTTAACATTGCACATATAAAAACAGCACTAGCTCCAAAAATTGTTCCCAAAAATCCAACTATAAAATTTAATATCATATCATTTCATCCCTTCTATTTTATCATTTTCAATCAAATCATAACTACTTTTTAAGCATACGAATTTCACGTTCCCTAGGATCTCTACGGACTGCCCCTTAACCTACGTTAGCCAGACAGAAGTTTCATTATTTGTTATTATG
>CACZOV010000089.1 GCA_902782915.1 uncultured Erysipelotrichaceae bacterium
AACGTTCAATGTGATACGATCTTAGTCGACAAAGAATCAAAAAGTGACACTTTTCCAACCAATATTGTTAATAATAAAACATCAACTCTAGAGCATGAAGCCACAGTAAGTAAAATAAGTGAAGATAAATTATTCTATCTCATGTCTAGAGGATTAAACGAAGAAGCAGCTAAAGAATTAATTATCTTAGGTTTTGTAAATGAATTCAGAGAAGAATTACCTATGGAATATGCCGTTGAATTAAATAGATTATTACAAATAAATATCGGAGGTGTATAATTTGAAAAAATTTCTTCTTTTCTTAGTTATCATAGCAATTATTAGCACCAGTACTTATTTTTATTACCAAAATATTTATTTACCTAGTAAAAAACCAACATTAGAAGTAGAAAAAAACAGTGCTTCTATCTCAGAATACTATATATATGGAACACATATGAATATGATAGGACTAATTAAAAGTATAAATGCTAATTGTAAAGATCTAAAACTCGTTTTATGGAATACAAAAACCGGTAAAACAAAAAAGTACTCCCTAAATTACAAAAAAAATGTAAACATGGTCAGATTTAATATATCCGATGAAATAAATAGTGGTCTCTACTTAGATAATATTGATATAGGAAATTATAGAATGTATTTAAGATTTTCATATCCTGAAAATAAGAAACAAACAAAGTATAAATATAAGTATTACCCATTAAAGAATGAAACAACATATAAAAATATTACCTATTATACTTTAAATAAATTCAACAAAAAAATAGCAATTAATACTAAAGGTAATACAATAAAAATAAATATAACAAAAGGAAATGAAAAAAACTATGACGTCGTACTCGATCCATCATGTGGAGGTATTGACAAAGGTGTAATTGCCAATGGAACAAATGAAGCAGAAGTAACATTATCATTAGCCGAAAAAGTAAAAGAATTATTGGAAAAGAAAAAAGTAAAAGTAAAATTAACTAGAACTAAAGACAGCTTATCAGCTAATGAATATTTTGATGAATATAATGATGGAGGTAGAGCAGTCATAGCACGAGAAGTAAATGCCAAGTATTTATTTTCATTTCAAGTAAATAGTAGTAAAAAATCATTAACAAGTGGTTTTGGAATATATACAGCAGATAATATCAATTATGATTTTTCTGCAAAATTAGTGGAAAATATAATCGCTAAAACTAACCTTAAAACATCTGCTGTAACAAATCATCGCATAGACTATGGAATATATACACATAATTTTACTAAAAGTGAAATAGCTGAGAATATGGCATATTATGATAGTAAAGGATATAAGAGATATAATGTAACAACCAACTCAAACTATATGTACATGATTAGAGAATCAGGAGGAATTATTACAGGTGCTTATGTTGATGAAAGTAATCCAGAAAAGGTTGGTGTCAATAAATTTTATAATAGTAATATAGGAACTGAAGCATATATAATTGATTTAGGATATTTAACTAATAAAGATGATTTCAATGCTATGACATCAAAAAAAGATGCTTATGCCGAAGCCATTGCTAATACTATAATAGAAGAATTAAAATACTAATTCTTCTTTTTTATGTAAAATTTGTGTAAAATTAAAATTTTACAACTTTCTAATAATTAATTAACATATATAATTAAAAAGTTCAAAATAATGAAAAAATTAATACAAAATAAATAAATAGTAAATATATAATTATTTTTTAAAAAAAATAAAACAAAAAATAAATAAATAAAATAAAAATAGAAATTTGAATAATATTTTTAAAAATGATATATTCCCGATTGAAGGGAGGAAAAATATGTTAAATCAAATAGTTTTAGTTGGAAGACTAGTAAAAACACCAGAATTAAAAATTACCGAAAACGGGAAAAAAATAAGTAGAATTACTTTAGCGGTTCCCAGAAACTATAAGAATATGGAAGGTGAATATGAAACTGATTTTTTAGATTGTACACTTTGGACTAATGTTGCTGAAAATACCAGTGAATATTGTCACACTGGCGATATGCTAGGTATAAAAGGCCGCGTCCAAACCAGAATTATTGAAAATGATGATGGCAGTCGAAAAAAAAAGACTGAAATAATTGCTGAACGAGTAACATTTTTAGCTCAAGCAGATAATAATAAAAATCATAAAAAAAATAATAATAAAGATAAAGACGAGAATTCCCAAAAGCAGACTAAATAAGTCTGTTTTTGCATAAATATATAAAATATAAAAGACGCCAATTGTAAAAAAAATAATAATATGCTAGACTAATATCTAGAAGGTGATTTAGCATGAAGTTTTTAAAAAAAAATAAAAGTACACCAAAAGAAAGAAAAGAAATAGATAAGTCAAAAGCAATAATAAAAAAAGAAAAAGAAAAAATAAAGAAAGAAAAAGAAAAAATAAAGAAACTAAAACAAAAAGTAATTCTTAATTCAAAAATATTTAAAAAAATATTTAGAATTGAAGATAATAATGAAAATAAAAGTATCAAAAGTCAATTATTTAATATGATTTATTATGAATTATTAGGTGCATTACTATGCTTAATAGTATTATTTATAATTACAGGAGGAAAAAATTACTTTAAATTATATTTTGAACTAAATAAATTAATTGATACATATGACACAATAACTTCAAATTATTATGGAAAAATAAATAAGAAAAAAATGATCGATTCAGCAGTATCTTCAATGGTATCAAATATTGATGATAGTTTCACCAACTATAGTAATAAAAAAGTTACAGAAGACTTTGAAGAAACTGTTAAAGGTACTTATGAAGGAATTGGAACAACTGTAATGATGGATAATGAAAAAAACATAACTATCGCTAATGTTTTTGATGATAGTCCAGCAAAAAAAGCAGGTTTGAAACCAAAAGATATAATAAAAAAAATAGATGATAAAGATTTTTCACAAAAAAATGTTGATGACATGGCTAATTATGTAAAATCAAGTAATAATTCAAAGATAAAGTTAACTATTTTACGAGATGGTAAAGAAAAAGAAATAGTTTTAAAAAGAGCTTTAATAAAAGTTCCAACAGTATCAAGTAAAATAATAAAAAAAGATAACAAAATAATTGGGTATATAAATATTACTGTTTTTTCAACAGTTACAACAGACCAATTTAAAAAAGAATTAAAAAAATTAGAACAAGCAAAAATAAATGCCTTAATTATAGACGTAAGAAATAATAATGGAGGATATTTAAAGACGGCAACAGAAATATCAAGTATCTTTTTAAAAAAAGGAAAAGTAATATATCAATTAGTTGATAAAAAGAAAGTAACAAAAGAAAAAGACACAACACAAGAACATAGAGATTATCCTATAGCAATTTTAGTAAATAAATATAGTGCTTCAGCATCAGAGATATTAGCAGCAGCAATAAAAGATAGTTACAAAGGACATGTTGTAGGAACAAAAACTTATGGCAAAGGTACAGTACAAAAAACTAAAAAATTAAAAGATGGAACAATGCTAAAATTCACTGTTCAAAAATGGTTAACTCCAAAAGGAACATGGATAAATAACAAGGGATTAGAACCAACTGACAAAGTCGAAGTAACAAGTAAAGAGAAAGACTCTCAATTTGAAAAAGCAACAGATATATTAATTAGAGATTTGAAAAATTAATCAAATCTCTTTCTTTATAGAAGTATTTGGTAAAATTTAAAGCAAAAAAAATTTTTATTAAGAAAAATAATAAAAAAGTGTTATAATATATCTACTTTAAAAGAAAGGAGTGAGCAATAATCATGTTGAGATTTATTATATGTGAAGATAATAAAAACTATCTTGACCAAATCTCTATAATAATTAATAAAATAATGATGCCCTATAACTTTGAATATAAAATTAATAAATATAGAGAATATAATAAAGAAGTAGAAGAAATTATTGTTCGAAA
>CACZOV010000090.1 GCA_902782915.1 uncultured Erysipelotrichaceae bacterium
ATCATGGTTTAAAACCTAAAGATGCTTTTAAAATAATGGAATTTGTTCGAAAAGGGAAAGCTAAAAAAGAACCTGAAAAATGGCTTGAATGGAAACAAGTTATGGAAGAACATAAAATTCCTGATTGGTATATAGAATCATGCCATAAAATACAATATATGTTTCCAAAAGCTCATGCTTGTGCTTATGTTATGAGTGCAATGCGTATTGCTTGGTTTAAAGTTTATCAACCTCTAAATTATTATGCTACTTTCTTTTCTATTCGTGTAGTAGATTTTGATATTGAAACTATGATTAAAGGATATGATGCTATTAAAATGAAGATAGAAGATTTAGAAAATAAAGGATACGAAATAACTAAAAAAGAGGGCGATGTTTTAGAATCTTTAAAAATTGCTTTAGAGGCAACTGCAAGAGGAATTAAGTTTTCTAATATTGACTTAGAAAAATCTGATGCTGTTAAATTTATAAAAAGTGAAACCGAAAAAAATACTCTAATTTCACCATTTAGGTCTATTGATGGACTTGGAGATACAGTAGGAAAAACAATATGTCAAGAAAGAGAAGAAAAAGCATTTTTAAGTATAGAAGATTTACAAAAACGTGGTAAAGTATCAGGAACTTTAATTGAAAAAATGAAAATGATGAATATTTTAACAAATCTTCCAGAATCAAATCAATTATCATTATTTTAGAAAAATGTAGAAATATATCAAAAAATATTATTTAAAAACATATACTTTACTGGTGGTATATGTTTTTTAGTATAATGAATTTTATAAGAGAGCTATTTTTCTTTACTGGAAGTTATTCTAATACACTGTTTCCTGATCCTTTAACAAATGAAGAAGAAGAAAAATATTTAGGTGAATTAGAAAAAGGATCGACTGATGCAAGAAATAAATTAATTGAACATAATTTAAGATTAGTTGCTCATATTGTAAAGAAGTTTCATGATGATAAAACTTTGCAAGATGATCTAATTAGTATAGGAACAATAGGACTTATTAAGGGTATTGATACATATTCTCGAGAAAAGAAAGTAAAACTCACAACTTATTGTGCTAGATGTATTCAAAATGAGATTTTAATGTATTATAGAAGTAATAATAAATATAGCAAAAATATTTCTATTAATGAAGGAATTGGTTTTGATAAAGATGGAAATGAAATAACTATTTTAGATATTTTAAAATCTGATAAACCAGACTTTGCACTTGATTTATATGAAAAAGAAAATATAAAGCTTTTAGGTAATTATTTTAAAGTTTTAAATAGTAGAGAAAAAGAAATCCTTGCATATAGATATGGACTTAATAATGAAGATGAATTAACTCAAAAGGAAATAGCCAAAAAACTTCATATCTCAAGAAGTTATGTATCCCGTATTGAAAAAAGAGCTTTAACAAAATTACTCCGAGAATTTATTTTAAATAAAAAAGATTAGATTTTCTAATTTTTTTTATATTCTTTATTTTACTAAAACAACTTCTTGTGATATGATTATTAAGAGGGATTTTTATGTTAATAACAAGTTTAGATAATAGTAAAATAAAAAAATATTTAAAATTAAAAAATAAAAAGTATCGAGAAGAACTGAATTTGGCACTTGTTGAAGGAGAACATTTAGTAGAAGAGGCAATTAAAAGTGATTTACTTGTTGATTTATTAGTTCTTGAAAATACTAATTGTCAAATTGATTTCCCATATACTATAGTTACAAGCACTATTTTAAAAAAACTAAGTGATATGGATAGTCCACCAAATATAATTGGGGTTATAAAAATACAAAATAACCATACAATTGTTGGTAATAGAGTATTACTTCTTGATGATGTTCAAGATCCAGGAAATTTAGGAACAATTATTAGAAGTAGTGTTGCTTTTAATGTTACAGATATAGTTCTAAGTCCTTCTTCAGTTGATTTATATAATGATAAAGTAGTTCGTGCTAGTCAAGGAATGATTTTTAAAATAAATATTATTAGAGAAAATTTAATAAATGTTATAGAAAAGTTAAAAAATAAAAACTATCTAATACTTGGTACTAATGTAAAAGATGGAGTAGATGCTGGAGAAATTATTGCTTCTAAATTTGCTTTAGTAGTTGGTAATGAAGGAAATGGTGTCAAAAAAGAAATTCAAGATATGTGTGATAAAAATATCTATATTGAGATGAACTCTTCTTGTGAATCTTTAAACGTTGGAGTTGCAACTAGTATTATATTATATGAATTAAATAGGTGATTTATGGAAAAAATTTTTATTGGTAAATTTGTAAAAACTCATGGTATAAAAGGAGAAATAAAGGTTCGCTCTAATTTTAAATATAAAAATAAAGTATTTAAAGAAGGATTTAAAATTTATATAAGTGATCAAGAGTTTATTATTAATTCATATAGAATTCATCAAGAATATGATATGTTAACCTTTAAAGGTATAGAAAATATTAATGACATATTTCCTTATAAGGGAAGTGATATTTATATAAATAAAGAAGATTTAAAACTTGAAAATAATGAATTTTTGGACTCAGATTTAATAAATTTAGAGGTTTATATGGATAGTGAATTTAAAGGAATTGTTCAAGAAATAAACTATTTAAATAAAGATAAAAAACTATTAATGGTATCAGGTAAATTAGTTCCTTTTGAATTAATAAAGGAAATTAACTTTGATGAAAAAAAAATAGAATTGGAAAGGGTTGATGGTTTATTATGAAAATAGATATTTTAAGTCTTTTTCCAAATATGTTTGAAGGAGTATTTCAAGAATCAATTATTAAAAGAGCAAAAGATTTAGAACTTGTAGAAATTAATATTCATAATTTTAGAGACTTTTCTAAAGATATTCATTTAAAAGTTGATGATACCCCTTTTGGTGGTGGAGCTGGAATGGTTCTTGCGTGTGAACCAATTTTTGATTGTATAGAAAGTATAAGAACACCTGATAGTATTGTTATTATGTTAACACCTGATGGAAAAGTATATAATCAGAAAATAGCAATGGAATTATCACATAAAAAACATCTAATTTTACTTTGTGGTCATTATGAAGGATTTGATGAGAGAATAAAATCTATTTGTAATATGTTTATAAGTGTTGGAGATTATATATTAACAGGAGGAGAAATACCTAGCATGATATTAGTTGATAGTATTGTAAGACTTCTTGATGGAGTAATTACTAAAGATAGTTTAGAAAGTGAGTCTTTTAATAATAATTTGTTAGATTATCCAACTTATACAAAACCTAGAAACTTTAGAGGAATGGAAGTTCCATCTATTCTTCTTTCGGGAGATCATAAAAAAATTGCAGAATGGAGAATTCAAGAACAAATAAAAAAAACTCAAGAATTAAGGCCTGATCTTATGGGGGATCAAAATGAATGATATTCGTTATTTAATTGTAAAAGAAAAAGATAAAAAAGAAGTAACTTATTTTGAATATAATAAGTTAAATGGTTTAGAAATAAATTCTAAAAACAAAAATATTAAATTAAAAGATGCTATAAATGTTAATAAAATGGTTGTTATTAATCCAAGTTTTATAGAAAAATTGATTAATAAAAAGATAAATATTAAAATAAAAAAATTGATTGATTTAATTGCAATAATTTATGAAAGTGATGATGAGGATCCAGCTGGTAGTTTGATGCAGGCTTTAAATGAGGTTGAGAAATTTAAAAGAGAAATTATAAATAAATATATGAATTATATGACTAAAGAACAAATAGATTTATTAGAAAAGAAAATTAGAATATTAGAAACTGAAGTAACAGAACATGCTTATATTTTAAATGAAAAAAAATATAGTGAGATGGAATATGAAACTAAAAGATCAAAATAAAATAAATAAAGTTTTAAGTATAATTTTATTAGTTTTTTGGTGTATTTTAATTTTTTCATTTTCAAATCAAGTTGGAAGTGTATCAGAGTCAAGTAGTGATCAAGTAATTGATTTAATTAATAATATTTTTAAATTCTTATCAATTCCTTTTAATGCTTATAATTTTCCTAAAATTTCTTTTATTGTAAGAAAACTTGCCCATATGTTTTTGTATTTTAATTTATATTTAATTACTTATTATGTAACTTATTCTTATAAAATTAATAGAAAAGCTTTTTATTCACTTTTATTTTGTCTTTTATATGCAATAAGTGATGAAGTACATCAATTATTTATAGTGGAAAGAAGTTTTGGAATTATAGATATTTTAATTGATATCGTTGGATCTTTATTTGCATTTTTTCTTTTAAAAATTAAAAAGAAATGATATAATTTATTTAGATTAGAAAGAGGTTGTTATGTTAGAAAAAATATTAAATTCTAAAATTATTTGGACTATTTTATTTGGAGTGTTAATTATATTAATTATTTTATTATTTATTCCAATAAATGATAAAGAAGAAATAGCTCCTCCTAAAGAAGACAAAGTTGTTTATGAAGAAGAAGTAAGTGATATAGATGATACTTTTGAAGAAAAAATAGTTGAAGATAAAATAACTGATGAAGATATTATATTTAAATTAAATGGTGAAAGTAATATAAATATATATAAAAATAATATTTATCAAGAAAGTGGTTTTGTTGCAGTTGATAAAAATAATTATGATTTATCTAATTGTGTTAGTATAAGTGGGAGTGTTAATAATAAAATAGTTGGTGTTTATGAAATAACTTATACTTTAAACTACCTTGATATAAAAAAAGTATTAAAAAGAACAGTTAATGTTTTAGAAGTACCAGTTGATAAAATTCAATTTAATTTAAAGGGCGATGAAATAGTTTATTTAAATAAGAATGAAAAATATGTAGAACCTGGATATAGTTTACTTGTAAATGGTGTTGATATGACTAATTCGGTAGTAGTAAGTGGAAAAGTTGATACTAGTAAAGTGCTAGAATATACTATTACTTATACATATCAAAAAAATAATACTAAAAAAGTATTAACAAGGAAAGTAATTGTTTTTGATTTAGATTCTTTCTTTCAAGTTGATCTTATGAATACAACTATTAAAGTAGTTGTAAATAATGCCATAAGTCATGTAAGACTTCCAAATGTTGTTGTTAGTAATAATCAAGTTATTTCTTATAATATAACGAATGTTGGATCTTATGAATTTCATGTTTTTACTAAAAATTTAAAAGAATATGTTAAAGTAATAAATATTACAGATGAAATGGTAAAGGGAACTCCTCTTGAAGATAAAGCTCCTAGTGGATCATGTAAAGCTATTTTAAAAGCTGGAAAAACAAGTGTAATAGTTCAAACAAGTGATACAGATATTAAAACTTATAATTATAATGGAGTTGTTAAAACAACTAATACTTATGTTGCTGATAAATACTTAAGAAGTTTAAGTGTTATTTTAACTGATTTAAAGGGGCAAAGTACTAAAATTAATTGTAGTGTTACAATGGAATCACTTCCTGTTATACCTCCTGCAAGTGGGGAAAGTGTAAAATATAAAGCGGAAAGTGATACTTTAAAAGTCTATGTAACAACTAAAAGTGGATGGTATTTAACTAGAATTTGGACGAAAGATGCCAACTATCAACTAAGAAAACAATTTGTAGTTGGAAATAGTTTTCAAAGACCAAAAACGATTTTAGAAAGTGCAATTGGAACAAACTATAAAGACAAGATAGTTTTAGGATTTAATGCAAGTGCTCCAATTAAAGTTGGAAGTTATTACAGTTCTCTTGCTGAAAATGTACCAATTTATAATTTAAAAGAACCATCTCCCTTATTAATTGCTAATGGACAAGTAATTATAAATGATTATTTAACTGCACCTCTTAGTACTGAAATATATTATATAGATGGAAGTAATCAATTAAAATATGCCCCAAGTTTATGGTTTAGAGAAGAAGCAGAAAGAAAACAAATTTATCAAGATGTGATTGATAGTGGAGCACAGAATACAATGATGTTTGGACCTATTCTTGTTTTAGATGGAGTAGTTCAACAAGTAGAAGTTTCAGGAGACTATCAAGCTAAACGTCAAGCATTATGCCAAATTGATACAAATAATTTTATTTTAATTACCACTAATACAGCAACAGCTAGAATGCAAAACTTTGCTAATTTTGTTGGAACCCTTGGATGCAAGATGGCTGTTAATTTTGATGGAGGAGGATCAATAGCAACTTTGTTTAAACCAGCTGGAACTAATACAATTACAACCGTATCTGGAAATGATCGAAGTTTATCATCTGTAATGTATTTTACAGAACTATCTTAAATTAGGACAAAGATACATTCCAAATATCTAGTTTATTCATACTATAAATTAGATAGGAGGAAATTATGTTTCAAGAAAAGTGTTATGATAGAGATATCGATGTAAATACCAACTTTTTTGCAGACAATATGTCAAATGATATTGATGTAAATGTTGATGTAGGAAATTTTGATCCTAATATGATGAATAATAATATGATGATGGATAATTGTCCAAATAGACCACTTGTTGAACCTATGCAAGAGCGATGTGTACATAGAACAATTATGCATCAAGTACCTCATATTTGCCCAATTAGAACAAGAATTATAAATCATCATATTTATAAACATACTTATAGACCTGAATATTCTTGCTGCGAAGAAAATGTAGTAAGCAATATTGATCAAGGTTCATGCTGTAACTTCTAGGAATAGCAATTGCTATTCTTTTTTTTCTTTGTTATAATACTTTTAAGTGGAGGTGCTATG
>CACZOV010000091.1 GCA_902782915.1 uncultured Erysipelotrichaceae bacterium
AGAAAATGCAACAAGAACTAATATGTACTATGTAACTGAACGTTGGTTAGGTGGAACTCTTACTAATTTTAAAACAATTAGATCAAGAGTTAAGAGACTTGAAGAACTTGAAAAAATGCAAAATGATGGAACATTTGATTTACTTCCTAAAAAAGAAGTTGCATTATTAAACAAAGAATATGAGAAATTAAATCGTTATTTATGTGGTATTCGTGAAATGAAAGAATTACCTAAAGCAATGATTGTTGTTGATCCAAAACAAGAAGAAATTGCAATTAAAGAAGCACATAAATTAGGAATTAAAACATTTGGTATTGTAGATACAAATTGTGATCCAGAAGTACTTGATTATCCAATTCCAGGAAATGATGATGCAGTTCGTGCGGTTAAAGTAGTTTTAAATGCTTTAACAAATGCAATTGCTGAAGTAAATGGATGTGAGATAGTTGATGTTATAGGTGAAGAAGATAAAAAAGTAGAAAACACTAAAGAAGTTAAAGAAACAAAAAAAGTATCTAAGAAAGCTGAAAATGAAGAAAAAGAATCTTTAGTAGTAGAAGTAAAAGAAGAAATTAAAGACTCTGATAAAGAAGTTTCTAATATTAAAAGTTTAACTTTAACAGAACTTAAAGAACTTGCAAAATCTCGTGGGGTTAAAGGTTATTCAAAAATGAAAAAAGATGAATTATTAGAAGTATTAAAATAGGAGGAATTATGTTTAGTGCAAGTGATGTTAAATCATTAAGAGAAAAAACAGGTGCTGGAATGCTTGATTGTAAAAAAGCACTTGAAGCATGTGAAGGTTCTCTTGATAAAGCAATTGATTGGCTTCGTGAAAAAGGAACTATTAAAGCTGCCAAAAAAAGTGATCGTATAGCTGCTGAGGGGTTAAGTCAAATTTATATTTCTTCAAATAAAGCAGTTATTTTAGAAATAAATTGTGAAACAGACTTTGTTGCCAAAAATGAAGAATTTGTAAATGTTGTTGATAAAATTGGAAAAGCCATTTTAGATAATGATGTAAATAGTAATGAAGAAGTTTTAAATATCAAAATTGATAATCAAACTGTTGAAGAATTAATTATCGCTTTAACTTCTAAATTAGGAGAAAAAATAAGCTTTAGAAGATTTAAAACACTGAAAAAGAAAGATACAGAACAATTTGGTTCTTACTTACATATGGGTGGAAGAATTGCATCTTTAGTTGTTATAGAGGGAGGATCATCTTCTGTTGCTAAAGAAGTTGCTATGCATGCAGCTGCAATGAGACCTTTATATGTAAATTCTAGTGAGGTTCCAACTGACGTTCTTGAAAAAGAAAAAGAAATAATGCGTCAAGAACTTTTAAACGAAGGAAAACCAGCTGATAAAATAGAAAACATTTTAGTTGGAAAAGTTCGTAAGTATTATGAAGAAGTTTGTCTTGAAGATCAAATTTTTGTAAAAGCAGAAAATAAAGAGACAGTTTCTAAATACTTAGAAATGAATGGGGCAAAACTTGTTAACATGATTCGTTTTGAAGTTGGAGAAGGAATAGAAAAAAGACAAGATAATTTCCGTGATGAAGTTATGAGTCAAGTTAATGGTTAAGAGCAAAATTACTTGCTCTTTTTTTTTATATATTGTATAATTAAATAAAATTTTTAAGGGAGTTCATTATGAATAAAGATAATAATTTAGATGAAGTTATGAATGCTTTAGAAAAAAATCCTTCAATTTTTTCTAAATTAAGTTTAGAAATGCAAAAAAAAATAGTAAATAAATTTGAAAATCGATTTATAGCATATTTAGATACACCAACTGAATTTTTAGAAAGTCCAGTAGTTGCTCTTTCAAATATTAAAAATAATGTGAAAAAGTTAGATTATTTTTCAGAAAAGGCAATTACAGATGAAGTTGCATATGCAGCAATTGAAAATGGCTATTATTATGATTATTTTACTTCAAGATCCGTATTAAGTAATCCAATTATTTCTTTATATTTAGTAAAAAAAGATTTAAAGATTTTTTCAAAGGTTTTAATGAAAGGTCTAAGTCGTGAACTTATAGAATATGTTTTAGAAAATGGCTATGTTGTTAAGAAAGATGATCGATTATTACAATTAAATATAGGATTAGATCTTATTATAAAACGTGATCCATCTTTACTTAATTATATTCCTTCTAATAATATAACTAAAGAAATTGTTTCGCTTGCAGCATCAAATGGATTTCAATTTGACTTTCATGGAGATCGAACTGAAAAAAAACATTTAAGTACTTATGAAAGTTTTACAGATGATATTGAATATACCATAAATAATAATTTATATTTATTAAAATATGATGAACTTGTTTTTAGTAGTTACTTAAAAAATCCTAACATTTTATTAGAAGAAAAAATACCTAAAGAAAATATATATCTAGAATATATGGTAAATGACTTTATAAATAACAAAAGAAAAATAACCTTTTTAAGAAATATAGATTTATTAGAAAACAAAAAATTTAAAGACTATTTTTTTAAAGAATTATTTCCATCTTATAAATCTCAAGAATTATTAAAGTATTACTTAAATATTTTTGAAGAAGAAGATATTTATTTAAATATAAAAAAAATTTCTTATTTATTAAAAGATGATTTTGCTAGTTTATTTAATGATGATTTATATTTTTTTATAAAATATTTAATTATTCCAAAATATGATTTTGATATTTTAAATTTATTAGAAAAAGTTAATCCTAAAGATTTATATAATTTTATTAATCAAATGTCTTATTATCGAAAAGATGAATTTAGACCTGTCTTTTTACTAAAGGTATGTTCATTTTTAGAAAAATATGAATTTTTGTTAATAGAGATTAATAATTCTTCTTTAAAAGAATTATATGAAAACATAAATTTTTGCTTAGATACTTGTGATATAGAAATTAATTCTTTAGAAGATCTAAAAGAATTAAGATTGAAAAGATTTTTCTTAATAAAAGAAAAAAATATTTCAATAAAAGAAAAAGTATTTCAATATTTTTATGGAGCTGATCTTATTAACGTAAAAATGTTTTTGATAGAGTATATGAATCCTTTAAAGTGGAAATTTCTAAAAAATAAGTATTCAATTTGTTCTAATTATTTAGAATATGAACTTCAAATAGAAAAAATGGCAATGTTATATCAAGCAAATGATCGAGAATTAGCTTTATATTTTAATAATTTTAGTAATTTTGTGCCATGTTCATTAGAGCAATTAAAAGTTTTAACCAATCAAATATTTGCAAATATCTATAATACTAATTTAGTAGATTTAAAAAGTATTCCTAAAACAGTTCAGAGCGATATTAACGTATATAATTTAAATGGGTGTGATTTTTCATTTTTTGCTCATGTTGTAAATGCCTGCGATTATAGTTATACAGGAGAAGGTTATCATTATGATTTAAAATATAAAAAAAAAGATGGAAAGATGGAAGGAAAAAGCTATTTGTGTTTGTCTTATTTAAATCAAAACAGTTTAAATTTAATTTTAAATTCTGATGATTCAATTGTTATTTTATATCAAAATATTGCTTTCGAACAATTATTTGCAATGTCATATCAAGATACAAACTGCTTTGGAGAAGATGATTTTTCTTTAAATGTTAGAACATCTAATTTAAATTATTTACCTCCTATTGAAATGGCTTATAAAACACGTGGATATAGTGAATTTGATTTTTATCGAGAAAATAGTTTAAAAGAGGCAATGAAACCTTTTGCACTTCTAGTTTTTAGTGATTCTAAAGATAAACATTATGAACTTGCTAAAAAATTAAAAATTCCAATTATTCAAATAGATAAAAATATTTATTTACAAAAACAAAATGAAAATTATATTTTATATAAAAATGAAGTATTGAGTGGAAATTTAAAACATTTAGAGGAGTTATTTGGACTATCATATTCTTTAAATAAAAAATTATCTTTAGAAGAAATAGAAATAATACTATCTTTTCTAAAAGATGAAGAAAAAGAAAAAATAGCTTATTTAATGCACTGTTATGACTATCAAAGTTATGATTTTTTGAAAGAAAATTTAAAAAAATAAGATAAATCATTGATTTTCTTATTTTTTTTTGTTATTATTTATATATAGTAAAAGTAGAATAGATTGGGAGATGGAATTTATGTTTAAAGATTTTAATTTAAATTGGTTTACTACAACACCAGGTATATTAACAATATTAGGTTGTTTATTAATAATAATAGCAATTGTTATACTTATATCATCATTTAGTGGTGGAAAAAAGAAAAAAGATGGAGATGAAGTTACAGAAACTACACCAATTCCGGATATGAATACGGTTGGAAATAATATGCCAGAAGTACAAGCCACTGAGACTACTCCAGTAGAAGTTGCTCCAGTAAATGTTGAGCCAGTTGCAACACCAGTAGAGGTTGCTCCAGTAAGTGTTGAGCCAGTTGTAACTCCAGTAGAGGTTGCTCCAGTAAGTGTTGAGCCAGTTGTAACTCCAGTAGAGGTTGCTCCAGTAAATGTTGAACCAGTTGCAACACCAGTAGAAGTTGCTCCAGTAAGTGTTGAACCAGTTGCAACACCAGTAGAGGTTGCTCCAGTAAATGTTGAACCAGTTGCAACACCAGTAGAGGTTGCTCCAGTAAATGTTGAACCTGTTGTTACAAATTTACCAAATCAAGCAACATATACAGGAATTAATATAGAACCTAGTATTCAACCATTACCTACAACTCAAGAAGAAAATACAACTAATTTACCATATGGTGGAGTTAGTCCAACAGTTGAACCTATCAATGTAAATCCACCAGAAAAAAAAGTTATTTATGGTGGAGCAGATCCATTAGTTGGAACTGGAGTAATTCCTTCTATTAATAGTAATGTTGAAAAAAAATCTGAAGAAATAGAATCATTATAAGAAAGGATTAAATTATGAATATAGTAGATTATATTATCATTATTTTCATTTTAGTATCTGGAATTGTTGGAGCAAGAAGAGGAGTATTTAAACAATTAGTTATATGTCTTGGAACAATTTTAGTTTTTTACTTAGCTTATAAGTTTAAAGATCCTTTAGGAAATTTCTTTCTTTTAAAGTTTCCAATGTTTGATTTTCCAAATTTATTTAAAGGAGTTATTACTTTAAATGTTTTAGTTTATCAATTATTAGCTTTTGTTTTAGTTCTTGCCGTTTTGTTAGTTATATTTGAAGTTATATTATCAATTACTGGTTTATTTGAAAAATTATTAAAAATTACTATTATTTTAGGAATTCCTTCTAAGATATTAGGATTCATTGGTGGTTTATTAGAAGGGTACGTAATTGCTTTTGTTATTTTATTCTTTTTAACCCAACCAGCATTTAGTTTTCATTATTTTATGGAGAGTAAATATGCAAATGCTATTTTAACATCCTCACCAGTTTTAACAAATATTACAGGTAATACTGTAGATACATTCAAAAGTATATATGAATTAAAAGATGAAAAAGATACAACTCTTTTAAATCAAAAAACATTAGATATTATGTTAGATAAAGAGATCGTCAATGTTGAAACTATTGAAGAATTATATGAAAGTAATAAATTTGGATTTGATGGAATAGAAAATATAATTAATAAATATAAAAAATAGTAAATTTTATTTACTATTTTTTAAAATTTAAAAGGAGTTGAATAAATTGGAAATA
Organism: uncultured Erysipelotrichaceae bacterium; assembly: GCA_902782915.1. The sequence continues at coordinate 5,677 of CACZOV010000091.1, forward strand.
AAAAAAATTATAGTTGATAATGAGGAAATAGAATATGCATTAAATATTGATAAAGAATATTTTGAAAAAAATACAGATTTACAAGATACCTTAGATTTATCTTTAAATTTAAAAGATCTTCAACAAGAGGAAACTGATGAACAAAACAAATGAAATAAATAAAATTTTATACATATTAGAGCAAATTTCTAAAGCAGAAAATAAAGATTTAGATTTAGATACCGTATATTATTATATAACAAGTGGAATAGTTGATAAAAAAGCTAAAAGCAATAAAAGAATTAAAGATTTATTTCCTGATTTTGTACGTTATTTTCATAATACTTTAAATATAAGCGTTTTTATTCAACCAAATTGGACATATTTTTGTCAATTTGTCAATTTACCATATTATAAACAACAAGAATTATCAAATCCAATTAAAATGTATTTATCTGTAAAATATGATGATATTTTGAGTGTTGCAACTGAATTATTTAATTTTATGGCTAAAAATAATATAGTTCACCAATCAAAAATAGGATCAGATGTTAGAATTGATGATATTGTAATTCGTGTTTTTTCCAAGAAAGAAGAAAAAATGATTCGTGATTTTATTAAAGAAAATCCTCGAATAAAAAAATATTTAATGCAACCATCACCTTTTACTTTTCAAGAATCTGGAATAGGTTATGCACTTGATCGTGATCTAAGTTACAACGAAGTTATTTCAAATTATTTAAAAGAATATATTAATAGTTGTAGACATAGTCATAAATCAGTATCATTTGAAGGATTTTATGGATTTGTTTATCAAATTTATACTAATGTTTTTATACAAAAAAGTGGGATAAAAGAATATTTAAAAAAATATAGTACTAATGAAATTAGTAATAGTGAAGAGTATATGTTAAATAACTATTTTGAAGTTACTCATTTAATGCTTTTATCTTTAAAAAGTAATGATTTTGAAAAATTTCAAAGAATTGTTGATCTATATAATAGTCAAACTGCAATGACAGCAGTTGTAAATATTTTTAATAAAAAGAATGAAATATATTCACAAGAAATGAAGTTATTTCAAGAATATATCATTACTATGTTTAATAAATATGGACGGGGAGATGCTTTAAAGTTAATAAATGAGTATTTAAATACCGGAAATATAAGATTTGTAACTAGAGATAAAAATCTAAGAAGTAAATTTTCTTCTTTTATGACTCCTGATAAGTGTAAAAAAATCCTAAATAATTTATCTTTAGAACAGTATTTTTCTAAAATTATTAATAGTGAAAATCTAGAGTTAAATGGTAAAAAGTGTATTCTTGATCATCAAGAAAATGATCATAATCTTAGTTTGAAAAAATAATTATTTTTAAAATAGTTATTTTTTTTTTAAATTTTCATACAATTAATTGAAAGTGAGGAATAATCGTGGAAACACTTAAAGTAAGTAGTAAGTCCAAACCTAGTAGTGTTGCAGGAGCACTTGCAAATGTATTTAAAGATCAAGATAGTGTGGAAATTCAAGCAGTTGGAGCAGGAGCTATTAATCAAGCTATTAAGGCGATTGCTATTGCAAGAGGATTTGTTGCACCATCTGGAAAAAATTTAATATGTACACCAGCATTCTCAGACATTTCTATTGATGGTGAGGAAAGAACTGCAATTAAATTAATTGTTGAAACAAAATAAGATTACCAATTGGTAATCTTATTTTAATTTGTATAAGTATCTGCAAGACAACGAATTGCAAGAACACAGTCTAAATTAATTGTGAAAAAGTTATTTGTTGAAATATAAGGAAAAGTTGGATTTGTTGTATCAGGGTTTTCTGCTAATATTTCAAATGTTGCACAGTTTTCATCTGTTTTACTAACTTTAAAAACTGTACTTTCACCACTTGTTCCATTTACAGTATAAGGCATTGTCCATAATTCTCCTGTACAGCAAGAATACAAGGTAATAGGTCTTGTATTAAATATTAATCCATTATTTATATTTAAACCTAAACAAGGTCTATCACATCCATTTGATGAATTTAAATCAGTTTTCTCTGCATTTTTTTGAAGTTCTAAAATAAAATTTAGAATTCTACTTATACTTGTTTTATTACATTCTTGATTATTCATAATTTCTCCTTTCTAAAGGTTATTTACAATTGTATCGTTTAAACAACGAATAGCACAGATACAATCTAAATTAATAGTTGCATAAGTATTTGTTGAAAGATAAGTTGTATTTCCATCTGAATCAATACTTTCTTCAAGTAATAAAACTGATACACTATCATTGGTTACATTTTCAACACGAAATACTGTAGTAGTTGACTCTCCATCAGCACTAGTATAATTTAATGTAACAGGATTATTATTACATAAATATAACATTATAGGTCTTGTATTAAAATATACAAGTGAAGTATTTGGTCCAAGATATGGTTTTGTACAACTATTATCTAAACAATCTATTTTTTCGATATTATTTTGTAAAACATTAATTACATTTAAAACTCTTGCTAAACAATTATCAAATTTATCCATAATTTCACTCCTTTACTTTTCTAATATAAATTATGTAGATAACTAAAAAAAGTGTGTTATTAATACCTATGAATTTATTTGAAAATAAATAAAAAAATGTAATTAGTTATTAATTACATTTAAAACATATCTAAATTTAATTTGGTGGAGCTGGGGAGAATCGAACTCCCGTCCGAAATACTAGATAGATAAACTTCTACAAGGTTAGTTAATTCGCAAATTTCATTAGATAAAGAAGAATTAACAAGTAAATATCTAACTAGTTTAGTTAAATTCGTTATTATCCCTAAACAAAATAATAATATAATCTACTATAATGAACTCGTATAAAGATTCGTAGATAAAATCTATAAACGAGTATTCGCTATTCTAAATTAAGCGAATGCTAATTGATTACTGTTTCCAGTTATTTTTAAAATTATTTAACGCATAAGTGCGCCTTGCAATTTAAATTCTATATATCCCGTCGAAACCTAAGCAGCCCCAAAACATGATAATTATATCATATTTACAAAAAAATGTAAAGATTTTCAGATAATCTATTGACTAGAAAAATAAGGTATGATAATATTTTCTTATAAAGATATGGAGGAAAGAAATGAAAAAAATGAAAGATAATAAAGGATTTACTTTAGTAGAGTTATTAGCAGTTATTGTTGTTTTAGCTATTGTTATGGGCCTTGCTGTTGTTGGTATTACAAGTGTATTGGATAGTACTAGAAAGAGTGCATTTGCTGCAGATGCGAAGTCATTTTTAGAGGGAGCTCATCAATTAGTAAGTGCTGATGAGGTTAATGTTATGTTAGGAACAAGTGGAACTCATTATGCTCCATCATGCAAAGGTTCAAGTGGTGCAGTTGTTTATATTCCACTTGCAGCAATCAATTTAAATCAAGGTGGAATTAAAAGCCCTTATGGAAATGATTATATTAAATCTGACTCAACAGCAGCTGTAGCAGAGTA
>CACZOV010000092.1 GCA_902782915.1 uncultured Erysipelotrichaceae bacterium
GCTGAAAATGGTAGAATGATTAAAGATGGTATTTCTCTTGCTCTTTTAGGTAAACCTAATGTAGGAAAAAGTAGTATTTTAAATGCTTTTTTAGACGAAGAAAAAGCTATTGTTACGAATATTCCAGGTACTACTCGTGATGTGGTTGAAGGAAGATTTGTATTAGATGGTATTATTTTGAATATTATAGATACTGCTGGAATTAGAGAAACTAATGATATAGTTGAAAAAATTGGAGTGGAAAAAAGTTTAAATATTATTGATGATGCGGATTTGGTCTTATTACTATTGAATAATAATGAATCTCTTATTGAAGAAGATCAAAGATTAATTGACAAAGTTTGTTCTAAAACAACAATTTTTGTAATTAATAAAAATGATTTAGAAACAAAATTAGATATAAAAAAATTAAATTTAGAAAATGTTGTTTCAATTAATACTTTTGATTCTTCTGAAATTGATAAATTAAAAAATAAAATAAAAGATTTATTTTCTATTGATAAAATTAATAATGGTGATTTTACTTATATTACTAATATTCGACAAATTACTAAAATTAAAGAATGTTTAAATATCGTTTTAGAAATAGAAGATGGAGTAAATAAAAATATTGATCTTGATATGTTAGAAATAGATTTAAAAGATGTTTGGAATAAATTAGGATTAATTATAGGTGAATCTTATGATGAAGAATTACTTGATGATTTGTTTAAAAACTTTTGTGTTGGGAAGTGAATAAATTGAGAGAATATGTGAAATATGAATATAAAGAAGGTAAATATAAATATGGATATTATTTACAAAAATTAGATATTCAATTTATGATGAATTTAGGAATATCATGTCCAAGTCAAATAAAAGAAATATATGGTAATGGATTTAAAGAAGAAGAATTACCAGAATACGTTTATTTTAAGGATCCAGAGGTAGTTGAATTTATATCACGTCAGTATTACATTAGAGATTCTATTGAACTAGCTAATATGAATCTTTATGAAATGGAATTATTGTTAAAATACTATGAAAAACAAGTATTAGGACTTGAAAAAATTATAAATAGAATTAGTAATAAAGAAAAATTAGTTGATTTAGAAACAAAGTTAAAAATTCTAAAGAATGAAATGCAAAGTATAATTTATTTAAGAGATGATTTAATAGATAAAAATATTAGGAAGTGATGATATGGAATATGATATTATTGTTGTAGGTGGAGGACATGCAGGATGTGAAGCAAGTTTAGCGTCATCAAGACTTAAAAATAAAACTTTACTTGTAACGGGAAATATTAAAAATATTGCTGATATGCCTTGTAATCCATCAATTGGAGGTCCTGCTAAAGGAATATTAGTAAGAGAAATAGATGCCTTAGGTGGAGAGATGGGAATTAATACTGATAAAAGTCACATTCAACTTAAAATGCTTAATACTAAAAAAGGTCCAGCTGTCCGTGCATTACGTGCTCAAGCAGATAAAATAGTTTATCCTAAAGAAATGCTAAAAACTTTAAATAATACAAAAAATCTAGAAATAAAAGAATCAATTGTTGATGATTTAGTAGTTCAAAATAACAAAGTTTTGGGAATTAAATTAGAAGATGGAACTATTATTAAAAGTAAAATAGTAATTCTTACAACTGGTACTTATTTAAAATCTGATGTATTAGTTGGATCATCTAGAATTTCTTCTGGTCCTCATGGAGAAAAACCTGCAAAGAATTTAAGTGATAATTTAAAAAAATTAGGTCTTTCTATTCAAAGATTAAAAACCGGAACTCCCCCAAGAATCGAAAAAAGTTCTATAGATTTTTCAGTTTTAGAAAGAGAAGATGGAGATAAAAAATTAAGAACATTTTCTTATGATACTACCCCACTTTATAAAATAGAAGATCAAATCCCTTGCTTTTTAACTTACACTAATCAAGAAACTCATAATATTATTAATAATAATTTAAAAAAGTCTAGTATGTATGGCGGATACGTTACTGGAATTGGACCAAGATATTGTCCGTCTATAGAAGATAAAGTGGTTAAATTTAAAGATAAAGAGAGACATCAATTATTTTTAGAACCAGA
>CACZOV010000093.1 GCA_902782915.1 uncultured Erysipelotrichaceae bacterium
AATATAGTAAAATGGCACATTTGCTTCTCCGGCAACTGCTCTTGCTAATAAAGTTTTTCCTGTTCCAGGAGGGCCAACAAGAAGTACTCCTTTAGGCATTCTAGCTCCAAGTTTTGTAAACTTCTTAGGATTTTTTAAGAAATCAATTAATTCCTTTAATTCTTCTTTTTCTTCTTTTAATCCTGCAACATCATCGAATGTTTTTCTTTTTTGATGATCATCAAGTTTAGCTTTACTCTTACCAAAATCAAATGATTTATTATTTCCACCAATTTGTCTTGTTAATATATAAAATGCTAAACCACCTAAAGCTATAATTGGTAAAAAGTTAAATATTGCAATTAACCATATACTACCATTTGGATCACTTTCTGTTTCAATTTTAAAATCATATTTTTCACTTGCATTAGCAATTTGTTTCATTACTTCATCACTAAGTGGCACAGTAACCTTAAAAGTTTCATTAGATTTATAATCTTTTAATTTACCTTCTATTTTATAAACTCCACCATCAATATTTGGTAAAATTTTAATTTCTTCTACTTCATTATTATTTAAAGCATTTACAAACTTATCATAAGTTAAATCATTAATTTTAACATTTAAAATATTAAATAAGTAAATAACTCCTAACATAATTATTATTAAAACTACATAGGGTATAATTCCTTTTTTGATCTCTTTTTTATTCATATTTTTTCTCCTCACAAACATTTAAATATTATATCACATTTTTCATAGTTTTGACTATCATATTTTGATTTTTTTAATTTAGGTATCCAAATTATTTTATCCAAACTATCAACAACAACAGGATAACTAAGTCTTTCATCCTTATTAATTTTACAATCTATAAAAATATCACTTACTTTTCTTTTTCCACTCATTCCTTTTAATTCTATATAATCACCAACTTTTTTATTCCTTACATATAAAGGTAATTTAATATTTTTACTTTCTAAATGAATTGTATCATTTCCACATTCATTAGTTTCTAATTTAATAAATTTCATACCATTTGGAAGAACTAAACCATCACATAAAGAAACACGATAATCATTTATTTCTTTTTTTAAAGAAAATTTTAAAACTCCATAATCTATTCTTGCTATAACATTTTTTGGTAAATTTAAACTACTTCCTGTTTTATTTTTCCTTATTAAATTAATTAAAGAATCGATATTTTTATCAGTTACTAAAGATAAATCACTATAAATATCTTTTAATATTTTTTCAAGAACCATTCTAACTATAAATGAATCTTCATTTAAAGATTTTATATCTAAACATTTATTCTTATAAGATTTATTATATATATTATTAACAACTTTTTCAATATAATTATTAGATTCTTCTAATAATTTACTAAACTTTAAAAACTTTAGGTGAACATTTTCCTGTTCTTCTTTTAAAAAAGGTAAAACATTCATTCGATATCTATTTCTTGTATATTTACTTGATGTATTAGTTTTATCTATTCGATAAGGAATTCTATTATTATCATCAAATTCTTTAATATAGTCTTTTGTTAAATATAATAATGGTCTAACTAATAAATAGGAATCCATATTACTTACCTGAGATATCCCTTGATACCCTCTTAAATTAGATCCCCTTGTAAGTCTCATTAGAATAGTCTCCATTAAGTCATCTCCATGATGAGCAGTCATTAAATAATTAGCATTATATTTATTAATTAAATCTTTATAAAACTGATATCTTAACTTTCTTGCATATGCATGAAAATTTTCTTTGTTATACTTTTCTATTTTCATACTCTCAAATATAATATTCTGATCTAAACAATATTTTCTTAAAAACTCTTCTTCTTCTTTGCTTTCAATTCTTACATTATGATTAATATGAGAAACAATTATACGAAAGCCAATTCTTTCCTTAAGTTTTATTAAAATATAAAGTAAACACATAGAATCAGGACCAGCTGATACACCAACTACAATCGAATCATCTTTTTTTAAGTTAATTTCATGTTCTAAAAAATTATATACTAAATCCATACACTTACACCTTTTTATGTATTTTACTAAATTTTAAGTTATTTAGCAAGAGTTAAAAAGAAATAGTAAGATTTACTCACTATCTTCATCATTTAATTCTTTATATATATTATTATCTTTTTCCACTATATCTACAATTTCATTATTAGAAATAGATCTAATTTTTTATATTTCATTCCTGCACAATCCCTCATATTTAAAGAACCACCTTTTGTTGTAACACGAACCTCGCTTTGAACAACAATTAAATCACTTGAATCAATTAAAAAATTTAGTTATGTTAGATCAGGTAATTGAATATTTCCAATGTCATTATTAGTTGTTAAATAATTATTATCACTTTCCTTATCTTACCACATATTGATAATATCATTTTTTTCATATTTAGTAAATATTTTATAAAAAAAGAATACCTATTCTTTAGAATCAGGCATTCTAATAATTAATTCATCTTCTTTAGAATAAAAATACTTTTCTCTTGCATATCTGGCTAAATATTTAGGATCTTCTAACTTATTAACATCATTTTCTAATTCTTTTTTTTCCTCTTTTAAAATAACTAACTTATTTTCTAACTCTTTTTTTTCTTTATACTTATCGACTATTTCAAAGAAAACGCCACCAAGAGTTATTATTACTAATACTATTGCAACTATAGAAATTAAACCAAATGTTGCTATACGTCTTGCTTTTTTCTTTACTTTTCTTTTTGTTTTAGTCATGTTATCACATCCTATAGTTACATTTTACCAAATATTTAATAATTTTTCAAGAATGTTAAACCATCAACCAACATTTCTTATTTTTTTAAATAAATGATTATATAAAAAGAAACTAATTAAGAATATTAATAGCATATAATAATGAACTATTCCACCATTAATCATATATAAAAAATAAAAATATATACTACTAGTAAGAAAGAAAAAGAAAAAATTTGTAAATAAATTAATAATATTTTTTTTAGTAAATAAAACTCTATACAGAAGATTAAAAATAAAAGAAAAGAATATTCCAAAGATAAATGTATAAGCAATGGTTCTTAATTGTTCAATAAGTGTCATTTAAATAACCTACTTATTACAGAATTTTCCTTATTTTTTTTATTAGTATCATCAACATATGTAAAACTATTTACCATTCCTTTAATTGTAACAACTCCATCTCTAGTATCAAGTTTTACAAGCTCTAATCCTTCTCCTTTAAGAACAAGATAACCCATAACTGACTCAATTAAAAATTCTTCATTATCAAAACTATCTATTTTTTTAACACCACTAATACTAACATTTTTTCTTTCTATCATGTTAAAAGTATGATTGAATTGATGTATTTCTTTATCTCTTTCCATATAATCCCCCAGTAAATATTATGAAAAAAGTTTAAAAAAAAGACCATAAGGTCTTTAATTATTCTTCTTCTTCATTTACTGGTTCTACTTCAGCTTTTTCATAAGCCTCAAGAATTGCATCTTCAAACATCTTTCTAGTTTCACGATTAATAGGATGAGCTATATCCTTATGTCCTCCTGGAACCTTCTTGCTTGGCATAGCAATAAATAAACCATTATCTCCGTCAATAATACGGATATCACGTACAACAAAACATTCATCTAATTGAACAGTTGCACG
>CACZOV010000094.1 GCA_902782915.1 uncultured Erysipelotrichaceae bacterium
AATAAACGTCTTACAAATCCATAATGTTTACGACTTAATTTAATTAATAAATTACGTCCTGAATTATCAATTTTAGTAACATAGACTTTAATGCTTGATCCCATTTCTATCGTTTCACCAGGAATAATTTCCTTTTTTGGTAATACTCCATTGCTTCTTCCTAAATCTATATAATAGTTATCTGAATCTTCAAGTGCTACTGTTCCAAGTAATAATTCTCCTTCTTTATCTTCAAATTCAGTTAAAATACTACTTCTTTCTGCTTCTCTAATTTTTTGAATTACAACTTGTTTAGCAGTTGATGTTGCAACTCTTGAAAATTCTTCTTTTGGTTCTATTTCAGTATCAATTGTATCTCCTATTTCTAAAGTTTTATTTATTTTTTTAGCATCACTTAAACTTATTTCAAGTTCTGGATTTATATCTCTTGTTGTAACATTTCCGTCTTCATCTGTTACTTCAATAATATTTGGAACAACTGTTATATAAGAATATACTTTAATTTCTCCGGTATCACGATTAATTAAAACTTTACTGTTACTCTTTCCATAATTTTTCTTAAAAGCTGTTGTTAAACCATTTTCCATTGCTTCAAAAACAATTTCCTTATCAATATTTTTTTCTTTAACAATTCCTTCAACTGCTTTTAAAAACTCTTTGGCTTTATCAACAACTTCCTCTTTAACTTTCTTCATTTTCCTCACCCTTACTTTTTCCATAAACTTCTAATACATACTTTTCACTTATTAAATCAGCTTTTTCTATAATTGGATCAATTACCTTAGTTGCTTCTACTATCATATCAAGATCAAGAACATTCTCACTATCAAGACAAATTCTTAAAAATAAATTATTATTCTCTTTTTCAAGTACAACCGAATCAACTACCATATTTAAGTTATCTAGTTTTCCTTTTAATAACTCTTTTACTTTCTCTTCCATTTACTCCCTCCTATAAAGTAAAGAGTAGGATCTCTCCCACTCAACATAACAATTATATCATATTTTTCTTATATTTCAAGATAAATTACAAAGTTTTTCAAAAAAGATCTAAAATTCATCACTTTAGATCTTACAAACTATTTCTTATTCAACGACTTTATTTTTCATTCTTTCTTTTAACCACTTTTTAGCTTCTTCTATATCATTGAAATAAATTGTTTTATCTTTTAACTTTTCATAAGTTTCATTTCCTTTTCCAAGAATTAAAACAATATCATTACTACCAGCTAACTCTATAGCTCTTTTTATAGCAAGACTTCTATCTATTACTATTTCATATTTATTTTTATCTTCTATTTCACTTACCATTTGATTAATAATATCAAGAGGATCTTCCGATCTTGGATCTTCATATGTAAATATTGCATAATCAGCATTTTCAATAACTGTGCGTCCCATAACAGGTCTTTTTTTAGAATCTCTTTCACCAGCTGATCCAATTACAACAATTGATGAATTAACATCCAATACTTTTACAAAATCTAAAATAGATTTAATTCCATTTGGAGTATGAGCATAATCAACCATTACTTTAAAAGGTTGTCCAAGATCAATCATTTCAAGTCTTCCTGCAACATCTATGTTTAAAGTATTTTCAATCAATGTTTCCATATCAAATCCAAGTGATAAACAAACAAGAAATGCACAAGCAAGATTTGAAACATTAAATTTTCCAAGAAGTGGAGATGTAAAAGTATATTCTTTATTTAAATATACAAAAGTAACTGTCGTGTATTTAGATGTTATTACGTAGTCTTTTATGTATAAATTACTTTCAGGAGTACTTCCATAACTTAAACTATTTAATGACTTTTCCATAAATTTAGAACAATATGGATCATCTAAATTAACTATAAATTTTCCTTTGGTTTGACTAGCAAGTTTTAATTTGCATTTAACATAATTTTCAAAACTTCCATGAATATTAATATGTTCCCATGTAATATTTGTGTAACCTCCAGCCTTAAAGTATAAATCATCCAATCTTCCACGTAAAAATCCTTCGCTTGATGCTTCCATAACAACATATTCGCATCCAGCATCATAAAACTCTTTAAAATATTTATAAAGAAGAGTTGGATCAGGAGTAGAATTAGGGCTATCATGAGTAAATTTACTACAACTTACTCCATTTGTTCCAATATAACCACATTTATCTTTTCCTATTAAATATTGAATACTGGTTGAAGTAGTTGTTTTACCATCAGTTCCTGTTATTCCAATTATTTTTAAATTAAGTCTATCAAAATCATAAAACTTCCGACACAATTCAGGTAATATAAAATTTGTATTCTTTACTTTAATATAAGGAATACTACATTCTATATCACGTTCTCCTATAATGCAACTTGCACCATTTTTAATGGCTTCATCAATAAAATCATGTCTATCTGCATGAACTCCTTTTATACAAACAAACATATCTCCTTTTACTACTTCTTTTGAATTGATTTTTATTCCGTAAACATTAACATCAAATTGTGTTTTTATTAATTCATTTAATTTTTTCATAAATACCATCCTCTTCCATTATAACTTATTTTGTGATAAAATGGTAGAGAAAATAAAAAAAAGAGGTATTTTATGAAAAAAATAACATTAATAGGTGCAGGATCTGATTTAGGAGTTCATATAGACGGAGCTAGAAATGGTCCTAAAAAAATATTAGCAAATTATAGTAACTATAAGACTATTCTTTTAGAACAAGATAATAATATTAAAAAAAGTATTGATCCAACTGACTTAAAAAAGAATTTAGTTGAAGTAAATAATTTTAATAAAGAGCTTTACAATAAGATTTTAGAAGAAAATAACTTTTGTATAACAATTGGAGGAGATCATAGTATTGCAATTGCATCAGGTCTTGCAAGTCTTAAGAAGCATAAAAACTTAGGCCTCATTTGGTGTGATGCTCATCTTGATTATAATACTTTTCAAACGACAATTACAGGCAATTTACATGGTCTTCCCTTAGCCTGTTTAAATGGTTTAAATGAAGAATTATCAATTTTCCATGATAAAACTTATTTTAATCCCAAAAATACAGTTGTTGTTGGATACCGAGCATTTGAAGAAAATGCTATGTCAGAAATTAATAACATAAAAACAATGGGAGTAACTGTTTTTACAACTAAAGATATAAAAGAATATGGTGTTGAAAAGATCATGCAACAAGCATTTTCTATTGCAAATAAAAATACTGATGGTATTCATTTTAGTTTTGATTTAGATGTCATTGATCCAACGATTGCTAAAGGAGTTACAGTTAAAGAAAAAAACGGAATTAATTTAGATGAAGTAGATAAAATAGTTAATTTAATAACTAAAGAAAAAAAGATTAAATCTTTTGATCTTGTTGAATATAATCCTTTAAATGACGTAGATAATAAAACTTTAGAAATTGCAAATAATATTTTAAATAAAATAATAAATACAAAAACTGAGGATATTTAGCTCCTCAGTTTTTATAAATTATTTAATTCCTCTCTAACCTCTTTTACATAATTAGTATTTACTTGATTTCTATTACTAACAATTATAACTATTAAATAAAATACAGCAATAGTTACAAAAATAAGTCCATAAAGCATTGTTGAAATAGCAAATCCCTTTTTATTTAATCTCACAAATTCCTCCTATATTTTTATAAATATATACTTTTTTATCTCCATATTTTCTTTCTTTTATCTTCCTTAAACTTAAGTATTCCTCTTCTAGATCCTCATCTTGTAACTCAACAACAACAAATCCATTTATATTTAATAGACTATTTTGATCGATAAAGTTTAAAATATTTTTTAATACATGTAATTTATATGGAGGATCCAAAAATATTAAATCAAAAGAAAGTGATTTTTCTTTTAATAATTTTAAGCATTTTAAGTAATCAAGGTTATAAAGAATACATTTATTATCAATTTTAAATTTTTCTATATTTTTTTTTATAACTCTTATACATTCTTTATTTATATCATTAAAGTATACAAGTTTGGCATTTAAACTAATTGCTTCTATTCCGTAGTTTCCACTTCCTGCAAAAAGATCTAAAACTATACTATTTGAAACATTTCCTTCAAGCATTCCAAAGATACTTTCTTTTACTCTATCCATTGTAGGTCTTGTTCCATCTATTTTATATCCTAAAATCTCTCTACCTTTTAAACTTCCACTAATAACTTTCATTTTATACACTTCCTAGAATAAAGTATTTTAAATTTATTTTTAATATCTTGAATCATTATATTTATACTTGTTTCTAATTTTAAGTATTCAAAATAATCTTTATTATCATATAGTTTTTTCTTTAATTCAATAGTATTTAGTTGTTTATATTCTTCTATTTTATCAAGTAAAGACTTATCTTTTAATAGCTTTTTTTTTAATTCTTTTATCTTAATAATAAATAAATCTTCATCTAATAAATCTAAAAATTCATTTATTAAGTCATTGTATTTCATGATAAGATTAAAGTATTCACAAACTCTAATTTATCTTTAATCTTATCTATTTTATCTGGAATAGTTAACTTATATTTTTCTTTCATTAATTCTTCTAGTTCTCTTATAAAACTTGGATCTCTATTTAAATATTTATAATATTTAGGATTTTCATGTAAAAATTTTTTTAAATTTAAATTATTATTTAAATAAAATTGACTTTCTATACTCATTTTAATCCTCAAAATATTTATAAGTTGGTCTTGGTTCATAATTATTTTTTAAAGATTCTTCTTTTGATGGAATAATTTCTTTAAATGCATCTATTGCTTTATCTAAACTAGAAAGGCCTTTTTGAACCGTATTCAAGTCCACTCCTCGAATAAAATTTATTAATTCCTTAAAATTTGAACTAACATTTCCAAAACTCATAGAATTTGATGTATTACTCTTTTTTAAATACTTATCCCACACCGAATTATCATCGCCATATAAATCATACAATTCATATAATTTTTGCCAATTGGTTTCTCCTTTTTCAACAAAAGAAATTAAATTAGGATTCCTTTTAACAAACTCTTTAAACTCTACTTTGGACATAAAACCACCTAATAAATTATATGTAAAAAAAGCAAAAAAAGATACTTTTTATCATTTTCTTTTTAAAATACAAATACTTTCAACATTATTAGTTTTTGGAAACATGTCAATAGAAGTTATTTTTTCAATAACATAACTATCATCTAAAAGCTTTAAATCTCTTTTCAAAGAATCAAATCCACAAGCAATATAAAAGATATAAGATGCATTTATCTTCTTTAAATACTCAATTGTTTTTTTATCAAGTCCACGGCGAGCTGGATCAAGTAAAATAAAATCAATATTTTTAAATGTATCTATATAATCTTCAACTAATCCATTTATAATTTTTAAATTAGAAATAGAATTAAGTTTTAAATTTTCTTTAGCACATAAAGTTGCATCAGAATTTGCCTCAACACTAATAATTTTTTTAATAAAACGTGACATATATATACCTAAAACGCTCGTTCCACTATAAAGATCTAAAGCTACTTGAAACTTTTTGTCTTGTAAGAAATCTCCTAAAACTTGATAAATTTTTTTTAATCCAAGTATATTTACTTGAAAAAAAGCATTATAATGAACTTTAAATTTAAAATAATCAATTTTTTCAATAAAATAGTCTCGTCCTTTGATTACTTTATTATTATAAATTAAATTATTAATTAAATCTTCTTCTTTTAAGATATTAACATATTTGTATTCACCTTCAATTGATACCATTGTTTCATTAGATGAACTAGCTCTAATTAAGAGTTTTCCATTCCAATTAGAATCTATTTTCTCTTTAATAAGCGTATAAATTTTATTTATAACAGGATAAACCAAATAACAACTATTAATTTCTACTAAAGAATTACTCTTTTCTTTATAAAAACCAAGATGTCCATTTTTTACATGAAAAACTACTTTATTTCGATAAAAATATTCTTTTGTTAAATATAAAGAATCTAATCGATTAAAATAATTTAGATATTTTTCCTTTTTAAATTCAATTTCAGAATCTTTTGTTATATGTAAAAAATTACATCCTCCACATTCAGAATAATGTGGACAGATAGGATCAATTCGTGACTTATTTTTTTCAATAATATTTATTATATCTGCTTCCATATAATTTTTTTTTAGTATATTATAAAGAGAGATATATTTATATACTTTTCCTCTTGTTTTACCCCCAGTAATAAAATAGAAAAAGTAA
>CACZOV010000095.1 GCA_902782915.1 uncultured Erysipelotrichaceae bacterium
AGCAGTAGAAAGCCTGCAAGGAAAGATAACTATGATAATAGTGGCACATAGGCTGACTACAGTGAAGAAGTGTGACCAGGTGTATGAAATTTTTGATAAAAAAATAATACAACAGTGATAATACTATATATTGTGCTGATGTTTGTGAGTGTATTGGTAGAATTGTATTGAAGGGAATTGTAAAATGAAATTTGCTCCAGTGTTAATATGTACATGTAATCGATATTTGCATTTAAAAGAGTTATTGGAATCATTAGAAAATAATACTCATGCTGAAAAAACAGATGTATATATTTCAATGGACTTTCCTCCATCAGAAAAATATAACGAAGGTTATAATCAAGTCAAAGAATACTTGGAGATAAAGTCTATAAATCACAATTTTAATAAACTTGTAATTTATAAACAAGAGTTTAATAGAGGTCCGTATGAAAACTTTCAGTTTTTAATAAAAGAAATACGAAAGCTAGGATATGATAGATTTATTCTTTTAGAGGATGATAATATCTTCGCAAGATCATTTTGGGATTTTACAAATAAAGGTTTAGAAATTGCTGAAAAAGAGTCTGATATTATAGGAACGTGCGGATATAATGTGCTTAAAGAAGTTATGATGCAGAATACTGCATATTTGCGTTCGGCGTTTACTTATGGATGTGCCTTTTTAATTAATAAGTATGATGAATTGTGTCAGAAGATAGACTTAAAAGAATTTGAAAAACTACTACAATCACCAATGCAAATGATAAGAATCAATAGATGGAGTAAGAAAGCTTTTGATTGCTTAGTATGGGGGCTTATTTGTGCATCAAATAGTCCTTTTTTACTAAAAATAACGAAATAGCATTAATAGATTGTGTTCTTGGAGTATATGGCTTTACTCGAGGCTTTAGCATGATAATTCCTTCATTTAGTTTAGTATGTAATAATGGATACGATGGAAGTGGAGTGAATTGTGTAAAAAAAGAAAGCCAAGATTTTTTATTGTATAATGAAAGTGAGTATAATTTAGAGAAAATTGAAGATTTTTCATTATATTCTTTAAAGTATAAGATGAAAAAAGAAGAAAAAAAGCAACATCTATATTTTATTTATAAGTATATAATATGGTTACTGACAGATAAGAGAATAGGAGGGTAACCATTTTGATGGAAATGCTAAATGATTGACAAAAGTATAATATAATTATTTGTTTGGAGAGCGATTTATAGTGATATGATGAAGAAAATTAAAAAGCTATATCATTTATATAGAGATACTTATAAGATTGGAAATATTGAAAATGAATTTCAAAAACTGTCTATATCATGTGCTTTAGATTCAAATGGTGAAAAGAGCAAATATGAATGTTTAAAAATAGACGAAGAACAAATGAGATTACCGCGCATTCATTTTGTTCATATTTTAGGTACAGATAATACTGGTGATACATTTTGTGGAGCTGAATTGTATTTTGCGGATTACTTTAGAAAATACTATCAAAAAATTCATTCATTTTTAAGTATCAATTATAATGAGATATTCAAAGATGATATAGTGATTTTGGGGGGCGGGGGACTAATTGATTTTTGTGATTCATGGAATTTGATAATTGAATTATTATGCCAAAAGTGTAATCATATTATTGTTTGGGGATGTGGAATCAATAAACATAATGATATGCCATATGTTAAGAATACAATTTGTAATAAAAGTTTTGAATTATTTGGAACTAGGGATTATGGTTTAAAAGGTAAATATGTTCCTTGTGTTTCATGCATGTTACCGCAGCTTTCTTTTTCTTATAATATAGTTAGAAAAATTGGGATTGTTGAACATAAAGATTACAATATTAGTTTATCAGAATTAAAGGATATTGATAAGATAAATAATAGCTGTGACATTAATACTATTATTCGTTTTATTGGTGAATCGTTGATTTTAATAACTAATAGTTATCATGTTATGTATTGGGCTACATTGATGAAAAAGAAAGTAATTATTACAAATTCTTTCTCAAATAAATTTAATCATTTTAAATACCCCCCCGTTGTTTATTCGGGAAATCTTGATGAGGA
>CACZOV010000096.1 GCA_902782915.1 uncultured Erysipelotrichaceae bacterium
TCATCCAGTTAAAAAACTTTATATTGATAAAATAAGAGAAAGCGCTTTAGAAATTGATAAGTTAAGAGATGTTAGTAAGATAACCGATCATTTTACAGAAATACCAGAAATAGAAAAGGCTTATTTATCAAGTGTTGATCCAGCAACAGGAGAAGTAGTTGTTACTCTTGAAGCACCTAATGACTTATATAACAAAGTCCTTCATGAAATAATTAATATAGATATAAGTAACAAAAAAGATCTTTTAAAATTATTTCAAGAATATAGTATTGCCAAAATGGAATATGATCAAATTAAATATGCACTTAAAATGGTTAAACAAACGGGGTATGGAGTTGCAACTCCAACACTTAAAGATATGAAATTAACAACTCCTGAAATAACTAAGCAAGGAACACGTTTTGGAGTCAAATTAAAAGCAACTGCTCCATCTATACATATGATAAGAGTAGATGTAAATTCAACATTCGAACCAATAATAGGATCTGAAATACAGTCAAGAGAACTTATAAATCATTTAATGAAAGATTATGAAATCGATCCAGAAAATATTTGGAAAAGCGAAATATTTGGAAGAAGCCTAGATTCCATTGTTCAAGAAGGAATTCAATCAAAAATTAATTTAATGCCAGAAAATGTAAGATTTAAACTTCAACAAACATTAACAAAAATTGTAAATAGAGGATCAGGTAATTTAATTGCTATTGTTTTATAGCAATTTTTTTCTTAAAAATAAAAAAATCATGATATAATTAAATAAATTGGAGTGATGTTATGGATCCTATTAGAATTGGAGAATTTATTAAAGAAATACGAAAAAAAAATAATTTAACTCAAAAAGAGTTTGCTAAAAAATATAATGTCACATATCAAGCAGTTTCTAAATGGGAAAGAGGTTTAAATCTTCCTGATCTTACTTTAATTCGTGAAATGAGTAAAAATTTTAATATAGAATTATCGGATATTTTAGATGGAAATATCAAAAATAAAGAAAAAAGTAAGAAAAAGTATTTAATAATATTTTTAATTATTCTATTTATAGTTATTTTATTATTAATAATAATAAATAATCATAATAATTCATTTGATTTTAAAACTATATCATCAACTTGTTCAGATTTTTCAGTATCAGGAAGTATTGCATATGATTCTAAAAGATCATCTATTTATATATCAAATATTAATTATTGCGGTGGAGTTGATAATAATATATATCAAGAAATTGAATGTAGTTTATTTGAAGTAAATAATGATACAAATGTAAAAATAAGTAGTTGTTCTAAGAAAGAAAATATTACATTAGAAGATTATTTAAAAGATATTTCATTAAATATTGATAATTATCAAAAAAAATGTAAAAATTATACAGATGATAGTTTGTATTTAGAAATTAATACATTAAAAGATGAAAGTTTTAAAACCTATAAAATACCACTATCACTTGATAAAAATTGTAAAAATTAGGAGTAGTTATGGAAAGGAATAACATAATTATTAAAACAAGTATTCTAGGAATTGTTGTGAACGTTCTTTTAGTTTTATTTAAAGGAATTGTTGGCTTTTTAACAAGTTCTATTGCAATAATTTTAGATGCTGTTAATAACTTAACCGATGCAAGTGATTCTTGTATTACTATTATAGGAACTAAGTTGTCCTTAAAATCACCCACTAAAAAGCATCCATATGGATATGGAAGAATAGAATATTTTACTTCGGTTATCATTGCTTTATTTGTTTTAGTGGCAGGAGCAACTGCGTTAATTGAAAGTATTAAAAAAATTATAAATCCATCAGATGCAACATACTCGCATATTTCTTTAATTATAATTTTGGTATTTGTTCTAGTTAAATTCTTTTTTGGTAAATATGTAAAAAATGTTGGTAAAAAAGTTAATTCTAATAATTTAATTGCATCTGGATCTGATGCATTTATGGATGCCATTTTATCTTTTACAACCTTTATATCAGCACTACTTAATTATATTTGGAAATTAAATTTAGAAGGTTACCTTGGAATAATTATTGCTATATTTATTATTAAAACGTCCCTAGAAATTTTAAAAGATACAATTGATTCTTTACTTGGTGTTAGAGCTGATTCTCTTTTAACTAAAAAAATAAAAAAAGAGGTTATGCAATTTTCTGAAGTTCAAGGAGTATATGATTTAAATTTACATAATTATGGACCATCTAATATAATTGCATCTCTTCATATTCAAGTAAAAGATGAAATGATGGCACGTGATATTCATATTTTAACTAGAGAAATTAGTTATTTAATTTATGAAAAATTTGGTATTATTTTAACAATTGGTATATATGCAGCAAATGATAAAGGAGAATTTGGTGATATTAAAAAAGAATTAGCTAAGATAATAAAAAAATATAAAACTATTATACAATTACATGGCTTTTATGTTGATAATAGAAAGGAAAATGTTTTCTTTGATCTAATCTTTGATTTTTCTGAAAAAGATAAAGAAAAAATAAAAGATCAAATTGTAAATGAATTAAAAGAAAAATATCCAAAATATAATTTTAATGTAATAATTGACTATGATATTACAGATTCTTATGATTAATTCAACTTTAAGTTTAGTTAATTCAACTTCTAATTTATTGAATTAGAAGTTTTAATATTATAAAATGAACTTGGAGGTATTATGAAAAGAAAAATTTTAATTTTAGTTACAATAATTATTTTAGGAATATGCACAGGTTGTAGTAATAATTCTAAATCATTAGAATTTAAAAAGGAATATGAAGCATTAAATGGAGAGAAAAATAAAAATGGAAAAGAACATAGAACAGTTTTAATTAGTGATGATAATCCTTATGAAAAAGTTAGTACTAGTGATATTTTAGAAAAAATTAAAAATAAAGAAACGTTTTATGTTTATTTTGGAGATAAACTATGCCCTTGGTGCAGATCAGTAATTGAAAAATCAATTGAAGTTGCAAAGAATAATAAAGTAAATAAAATTTATTACGTTGCAATTTGGAATGATGATGGAGAAGAAATAGTTCGTGATAAATATGAGTTTGTTGATGGAGAGTTAAAGAAAACAATCGATGGAGATGAAAATTATCCTAAACTACTTGAATTATTTGACGATTTATTAAGTGAATATACTTTGACTGATGATTCTGGCAATAAAGTTTCAACTGGTGAAAAACGTATTTATGCTCCAAATTACATTTATATAGAAAATGGTATTCCTAAAAAATTAGTAACTGGTATAAGTGAAAAACAAACCGATTCAAGAGAAGAGTTAACAGAAGAAATATTAAAAGACGAAGAAGAAATATTTAAAGAATTCTTTAAGTAAATAATATATTATTTTATAGAAAAAAATCTTGACTTTAAATAAAATTTACGATATTATTTATATGTAAATAAAAATAGGAAGAAGTGATTTTCATGGTACTAAATTTTGGTAAAAATCTTGTTAACTCTAAGTCAACTACGGGGGTAAACTTTAGTATCTTAAATAATACACAATCTTTCTATAAAAAATAAGTAAATACACATGAATAAAAGGTATATAAATTATACTTTTTATTCGTGTGTTTTTTAATATTAAAGGATAAAAAGGAGTTGATCTTATACAAAAAATAATTTATATAAAATTAGAATTGTGGGGTAAAGATAAAATAGAAGGAGAGAAATATGAATAGTAAAAAGAAAAGAATATTAATTATAACTTTAGTATTAGTTTTACTAATTGGAGTTATAGGAATAACTTATGCAGTATTTAGTTACTCACAAACTGGATTAAATCAAGAACTAGTAACTGGAGATATTTATATGCATTATAAAGAGTCTAATACATTAACACTTGAAAATGCATTACCATCAAGTACATACGATCCAAATAACTATTTTGAATTTCAAATAGTAGGAAAGAATACCAATACAAAATATGATATCTATTATGATATTAATCTAAATAGA
>CACZOV010000097.1 GCA_902782915.1 uncultured Erysipelotrichaceae bacterium
ATTAAAAAATATGGAAAAGATTTAGAAATAATTAAGTACTAGGAGGAATTATGAGTAGTGTAACATCAATTGATTCAGAAAGTGTTCAAACATATTTAAATCAAATTCAATTTGACTATCAAGAATTTGATTATTCAAGTGAATGGCTAACACTTAACTATTTAAATAATTGTTTTAAAGAATTAGAAAGTATTAAAGAAAGTTTTGATAAAGTAAAAAAAGAAGGGGCAACGTATATAAAAAGACTTGATGAAATAAGACAAGATGCAATTTCTAATATTCCTTCTTTAATTCCTTATGTAAAAGCAAGTATTAATGATGAATTTAATTTTTTTACAACATCCTCTATAAATGTTAATCAAGGAAGTCATTTAATGCTTAGAAGTGGAAAGGGAACAGATAGTGATATTATTTCTAAATTAGATAGTAAAGATACGGTTGCTATTATAGAAGATGATGGATCTGAATGGGTAATGGTAATGACTGAAGATGGTAAGATTGGATATGTTAAAAGAAGTGGCAATGGAAAAGATTATATATTAGTTGAAAAAGAAGGAATTATATCTAATAAAGTCGAGGATGAAGTTATAGAAGATCCAATTTTAGAAGAAATAGAAATTTCAAAAGAAGAAAAAGAGAAAATTGTAAATGAAATGCAAGTTCATTTAAAGGATTCATCAAGTGGTTTGAGAATTCGATCAAGTGGAGAATTTGGTGATAATATTATAGGATATTTACATAATAATGATAAAGTTCAAGTTCTTGGAAATGCTAATGAAAATGGATTTGTTGAAGTTAAAGTAGGAGAAAGGCTTGGATATGTTTCCAAAGATTATCTTGCAGTTTCAACAGAAGAAGTTGCTGATCCAAAGATTGAAACATCTTTCACAAAAACAGTTGTAACAAGTGGATCAAACTTAAATTTAAGAAGTATTCCATCTCTTGATAATAATACTCCAGTTGGAAGTATTAAACCAGGTACATCAGTTACAGTTTTAAGTGAAAATAATGGTTGGGCTGAAATCAAAATAGATGGAAAAAGGTATTATGTATCTTCAAAATATTTAAAATAGGGGGCGCTATGAAAAGAAGAATAGATGGAATAGCTATTAAAGATACAACCAAAATAATTTCTACTCAACTTAATGATTTAATAGATAAAAAAGAAAAATTAAAACGTGATATCAAAAATATTTTAACTTATTACAAAGGACTTGATGCTTTTAATATTGTTAAAAAGTATGAAGAAAAAGTAGATAACTTAGATACTATTATTGAAAATTTAAAAAACTATATATATTATTTTAATGGAATAGAAGATTCATATAGTGAAAATCAAGAAAAAATAATTGATAACTTAAATCCAATAGATTATGAATTTAATAATTTAGAAAATGTTACTTTAAATATGGACGTTTTTTATCAGGATGGTGATTTAGATGAATTTAGAGATTGATACAATAGGTCTTGAATCAACAATTGAGTTATTAGAAAACGATAATAAAGATTTTATTGATATTTTAGAAAATATTAATACTACTTTAAAACAATTAGATGAGTCTAAATGGGATTCAGAAGAAAAAAGAAAAATAGATGAAGTTTTACTTCCCTATATTAATAGGACTATTACAGATGTAAAAAAAGAATTAAATAGTCCAATACTAGTATTAAAAGTTGCTTTATTTAAATATCAAGAAAAAAATAATTTATTAGGTAGTGAAGTAGAAAAACTAGAAAGTTAGGAGTTTTAATGATAATAGAAGAATATAATAAAAGATTTCCTAGAAGAAATGAAAAATATTTTGAAATGTTAAGTAATGAAGAAAAAGAGATCTATTTAAAAATGTATTTAAATTATTCTAATTTATTATATATGTATTTGATCAAGAAACTTGATCTTGATAAATTTGATAACTTATTAGTAACTAGTAAAAGTAATTTAAAAGAAGTTGTGGAATTAGAGAAGGATTTTTATCAAAAACTTGCTAAAGGTTATTTAAAATATTTATATATTCGAAATAATCTTTATATAGAAAGACTTAGTGATTCTGAAAAAGAAGTACTTTTAAATATTGATAAACAAATAAATTATGATAATTTTATTGAATCAACTTATCAAAAAGTAATGTTTGAAAGTGTTGAAGAAGTATTTAATTTATGTTATGGACCAGATAGTACAAGTTTTTTAAAACCTAGTAATATTATTCTAATTGGATATCGTTTTCAAACTTTAAATAAAAAAGAATATGATATCTATTATGATATTAGAGAAAAAGAATTAGCATATTTTGAAATGATGTTTCAGACTCTAACAAAAGAAAAGTTAAATTGTCCAGTTTATTTACAAATGTATGATAACTTTTCTACTGATATGGAGGTTGTAGATGGAAGCTTATAATAATTATTATGATGATTATAAAATAATAGAAAGTAAAGCACATGATGCAGCCTTATTTATTGAGAGTAATTCAGTTAGTAAAATGATTGATAATTTATCTCTTGCTAATATCTTTACTAAGTTTATATATGATTGGGATGATAAAGCTGAAGAAAAATTTAAAGAAGAAGTAGAAAAACTAAAAACAAGAATTGAAAATATAAATGATAGTTTTACTTTTTATTTACAAGTAGAAGAAGTTTATACTTTACTTGATTTAGAACTTCAAGAATTAAAAAAAGCTAACTCTGATCTTCAAAATTTTCGAAGAGAACCGAGACAAAGTGAATATAAAAAAACAAAAATTTCTTATGATAAAGAAACAAAGAAACAAGTTGAGAAGAAAATAGATGATACCGATAAATTTAAAATAGAACATAACAAATGGTTAGTAGAAAGAAATAGTTTAGATAGTACTTGTTTAGATCTTAAAACTCAAATAGATAATATGCTTTTATTTTTAAAAAATGTTAATGATGAAATAATAACTAAAGATACTGATCCAAAACAAATACCAAGTTTCTCTTTAAAAAAATATTTAAAATATAATACAGATAATGCTTTAATAGATGGTAATTTTGGTTATTTTGGTTCAATGTTATTTAAAGATGAAATTAATGTTGATCAAGGTATTACTTCTAAAAATCAATATTATATAAAAGATTATAGTATGTTTAGTAGTTATATGTCATATTTACAAGAATACTTTAAAGGTAATTTATCAGTTTTAAATTTTTTAAATAATAAAAGTACGGTAACGAAAACGGAAAATATTTCAAAAATTATGGATGCATTATTAAAAAATGGAATGAGTTTAGAAGATGCAAGAGAGTTATTTCTTGAAACATTTGAATTAAAAATAAATAATAATGCAAAAGAAGTAGTTGATTATTTATGCAAAAGCTATAATATGGATGAATTATCTGCCAATCGAATACTTGCATCTATGGATGTTAAAAAGGGAATATGTAGTTATGCATCCATTGCAGAAGTTATTTTCTCAGAATATAAAGATAATCCTGAAGAGTTTTATCAAGATTTTGGATATCCAATGTATTATGAAGATAGTAAAGGATACCATTATAATTCGGAAATGCTCCTTGCTGATTTATATACTTATGCTAATAAAGAAAGTAACAAACCCTTATATATAAATAATCAAAATGGAGAAATGATAATAAATCCAAAATATGGAGAAAACTATTTAATAAATTGTAAAAATCAAGTAAGTTTATCGTATTTAGAAAGTAAAAATAATACTTGGCATGCTAAAACAGACATAATTAATTCATTTTTAAAAAACAAAAATTCCGAACTATCTATAACTGCTGATACTTATACAATTAAAGAAAGTAATCTTTTTGATATAAAAAATATTTTAGAAAATGCAAGTAATGATGGAAGTCAAGTTCAATTTTTTATTGGAAATTGGGATGGAAAAAATGATGTTGTTATGACGGGACTCACTGGATCTAATGCATTGATTCAATCTGGTACAGGACATGCTGCTTATGTTTCAAGTTATGATCAAGAAAAAATTAGTTTTACAAGTTATGGGGGTACTTTTTCTATTAGTTATGATGAGATACTTAGTTCTGAATGTACATTTGGAATTGCAATCTATAATATTAATGGTATTTAGTTTTGTAAAAATATTGTAAAAAATGCTTGCTATCGAAATGTTATGTTGTTATACTTAATTTGTAATAAAAATAAAGGAGGATATATGGAATTTAAAGCAAATTATGCTGAAATGGAAAGCTCTGCAGGAAAAATAATTTTTGCTGCAAATCAATATCGTGGTG
>CACZOV010000098.1 GCA_902782915.1 uncultured Erysipelotrichaceae bacterium
TAATTTTTATTTTTTAAAAAATTATCTATTTCTAAAAATAAATTAGTATCCACATAATCATCACTATCAATAAAAGAAATATAAATGCCCCTTGCATATTTAAGTCCATAATTTCTAGCATAGGATTGCCCATGATTATCAATATTAAATAATTTAATATTTGAATATTTTTTTTGATAATTTAAAACAATATCCAAGCTTTTATCAGTACTTCCATCATTTACAATAATTATTTCTAAATCTTTATATGTTTGATTAACTAAACTATCTAAACATTTGCTTATATAGTTTTCTACATTATAAACTGGTATTATTACACTATATTTAATCATTTTTAAACCTCAATTCTTCATATATTTTATCAATTATCTTTTTATCAACTAAAGATGAAAACTTTCTAGCAAAAAAACGATTACTATTGATTAACATATCAAAATCATCCATTCGAAATATATATGGACTTCCTCTATTCCAGTCAATACATCTTTTAATAGAATCATATTCATCATTTAAATTATATACTTTATTAATAAATGGACTATTATAAATAATGGTTTGTAAAAACATTTCATCTGCACAATATGTATATTTAAACACTTTTTTTATAAATTCCTTTTTAGATAAAATATATCTTGCTAAAGTATCTGTTATACTAAACCAATTAGCTCCTTTTTGAAACTTAATATTTTCGTTTCTTTTAATATTAAATTTTTTTTGATAAAAAACTAATTTGTAATGAATTTTTGTTCTAAGACAATTAATTTTTAAATTACTTGTAAAAAAGTGATAATATAAAACTCGATCTAAATCAAATTGTTTATTAAAAGCAACATATTCATAATCTGATTTATTAAAAAATTCATGAATTTCCTTTTGACTTTTTAAAGGTAAATCAACTCCTGATAATAAGTGGTAATATTGATAAGTATTATTCTTAGTAGCACTTTCAAGAAGTAATAATTCACACTTTATTTGACTATAGTCTCCCCATTTAACATTAATTCTTTTAGTAAAATAAATACCTGCTTTTTTAACTAATTCTTTATACTTTTTAAAATCAAATTTTTTAACCTTTTTACAAACATGAATATATAAATCATTTTCTTCATAATCAAGTAACTGAATTAATTTTTCAAAGACATAAAAATCATCATGAATCATAATTAAATATGCATGTTTCATTTCGAACCTAACTTTCTTTTTTCGATCAAAAATTTTATTCTTGATAATGAAGCTTTATATACATCACTATTTTTATATGTTATATAAATAAATATACTTGGACAAGTAATACTTATTAATAAAGAGATAATTAATTTTAAAATGATATTTGAAAAACTTAAAAAATGTAATCCTAAAACAGAGAAAATAATTGAAATTATTAATACTATAAACTGCTTAAAAAAATCTTTTAAATATAATATAGGACTAGTTTCAAATACATGTTTATAAATAATAATTGGTTTTATAGTTAAAGGAAGAAGTGTACTAATAAGAGTTCCTATAAAAATTCCAATTAATCCTATTTTTAATCCTAAGACAATACTTATTACTAAATTAATTGCTGCTTGAAATAATGGTACATATTTATCATTATCATATAAACCAGCTGCTGATTTTACTATTTCAACAATATTAGTCATGCCAAGTAAATAATAATTAAAAGTAATCAAATATACACAAGTAATTGATAAAACAAAATGTTCTCCATATACAAATCCAATAAATGGATTAAATAAATTAATAAAACAAACTGTTGATATTCCATACATAATATAATAAATAAAATTCACTTCACGAAATACTTCCAATCTTTTCTTTGTATTTTCTTTGACAATTAAATTTCCAAAACTTGCTGTAATATTACTAATAAATGTATAAATAAATCCTGAAATAATAACAATTAAAGAAGAATAATTTGAATAATATCCAACTGCTGTTATACCTATAATTGTTGAAATAATTAAATTATCAGTAGAATTAACAGCATAACTTCCTACTTTATGAAATAACAAAGCTTTAACATTTTTTTTGATTTTATCTAATTCATCTTTAGAAATCGATTTAATTGATTCTTTATCTTCCATATAAGAATATTTTTTATTTATATAATTATTTATAACAATATTTTCAATTACTATAAAAATGGTTTGAATAATTAAATACACTAAATAGTTTTTAGTTAAAAACAAAAATATTATTTGAAAAACATTTACTAAAAAATTGAATCCAACTGTAAATGGAACTAATTTATACTCTTTTTGATCAGCAATAATTAAAGTTCTTTTATAAGAAAATAAATATCCAATTACTTGATTTAATAAAAATATTAAATAAATTACGTTTAAATTTTCTATTCCAGTTGTATCTTTTATAAAATATGGTAAAAATGGTAAGATAATAAGTCCCAATATTAAAACAATAAGGGCTATTATATGATAAGACTTTTTATAAAAATTCATTAAAGATTTAATTTTTTCTTTATCATTATCAACTAAAGGTTTATATAAACTATAATTAATGGCTGTTCCTATCCCAAGTTCTGTTAAAGATAAAAGTCCCAAAACATTAGAAAGTAACCCATTTACTCCTAAATAAACTTCTCCAATTATTTTAACAAATATAATTCGACATACAAATTTTATAATATTTAAAATAAAATTACTTAAAAAACTTGAAAATATATTTTTTAAAGAATTTTCTGTTCTCATTTTATCATCCTCTTTTTTATAAAAGTATTATATCATTTATTAAAAATATTGTAAAATCTAATCAAAAAAAATAAAAAAAAGAGTTATTAACTAACAACAACTCTTCCATCATAATTTAAATCTCCAAAATAGGTATCACTTATCCAAAGTCTTAAAGAAAGTTCTTTTTCTTCATGAATATCAATGGTATCTACCATAATTATCCCATCCATATTTAATGATCTAACAATTCCATCATTAATTTGGTATTTAATATAATTATTACTTACATTATTTTTTAAAACGGTTGGAACAACCATAACTTTAAAGTTTTGAATAAAGTCTTCTTCATTTATAATTTTTAATTTGTATGAATCATTTTGTTCCCTTTCATGTTTTAAATTTGAAAAAACAATTTCATTACTTACAATATTAGAATTTACATAACGATATAGGCTCCAATCTTTTTGAAACCATATTGTTGTTGATGTAATCACAAATATTAATGTGAATAAAATACGACATATTAAATATGCTCTTAAATTCAACCTAACCACCCCTTAGTTAGTGTATATTATAGCACATTTTGATTATTTTTGCAAATTTATTTCAATTTTTCTCGGTATAGTAATTTCGCGATAAGTAACGCCACATTCAGAAAACATCATTTTACTTGCTTTCACAGCATCAGTTTCTTTTAGTGTTCCATCTTTATCTTTAAACTTATCCGATAAGTATAAAACTTCTTTAATGCCAGCCTGAATAATTAACTTAGCACATTCATTACATGGAAATAAATCAACATATATTTTAGCATTTTCAAGTTCTTTTCTTGAACCTCTATAATTTAATATAGCATTCATTTCAGCATGACAAACAAAAGCATATTTGGTTTTTAACATACTACCATTTCTTTCCCATGGAAAATTATTATCATCAAATCCATTAGGAGCTCCATTATAACCAATTGATAAAATTCTATTATCAAGTCCTACTATACATGCTCCTACTTGGGTAGATGGATCTTTACTTCTCATTGAAGATAGTTTAGCAATAGCCATAAAGTATTCATCCCAACTTAAATAATCTAATCTTTTTTTACTCATATAAACTTCCTTTCAATACTAAATTATCTAATTTTTCTATTTTTACTTTGACAATCGTATTAGGTTCAATTATATCTTCTATTTGAACCTTTAAATAATTACTTGTGTATCCAACCGAACACCCTTCATTTGTTTCAATTAAAACATCAACAATACTTCCTATATGTTTTTCTAAATATTCTCTTTCAAGTGTCTTACTAAGTTCCATTAATCTTTTAACTCTATCTTTTTTTATAGATTCTAATACTTGATTTTCCATAGACTGAGCTTTAGTTTTTTGTCTTACAGAAAAAGGAAAAACGTGTATTTTACTAAATTTTATTTTTTTAACAAAATCTAAAGTCTCTTGAAATAACTCTTCTGTTTCACCAGGAAAACCTACAATAATATCAGTTGTAATTGAAATATTTGGTCTGATAGAGCGAATATGCTCTATTTTCTTATAATAATAATCAGTTAAGTATTTACGATTCATACTTAAAAGAATTGGATCACTTCCTGATTGCAAAGGAATATGTAAATGATCAACAATAATTGTTTCCTTATTTAAAACATCTAGAAATTCATCATTTAATTCAGTTATTTCAATTGACGAAATTCTAAGTCTTTTAAGACCTTCTATTTTACAAATTCTTTTCAATAATTCTGGGAAAGTTGTATTTAGATCACTTCCATAATGCCCTGTATGAATTCCTGTTAAGACAATTTCTTTATAACCATTTTTTACTAACGATGTTATTTCATTAATTGCTTTATTTGGATCTTTACTTCTTTGTCTTCCCCTTGTATATGGAATAATACAATAAGAACAAAAGTTTTCACAACCATCTTGTATTTTAACGTAAGCTCTTGTATGTTCATTCATTGATTCAATAAACATATCTTCAAAAGTCGAATCAAAGTCTTTATAAAGTAATTTTTTCTTATTTTTCTTATCAATATATTCTTCAACTAATTCTACAACTTTTGATTTATCTTTATTTCCAATAATTATACTAACTAAATTATTTTCATAATCTTTATGAGCTTCAATCATACATCCCATAACCACTATGATACTATCTGGATTTTCTCTTGTAATTTTATTAATTACTTTTCTTGATTTAGCATCACTCGTATTTGTAACACTACAAGTATTAATAATATAAATATCACTTTTATCATTGCTTATTAAATAGCCCTTTTCTCGAAATTTAGATAAAATAAATTCTGATTCATAACTATTTACCTTACACCCAAGTGTAATTGCTCGTACTTTCATAATTATCTCTTTTTACCCAATCTCTTTACTTGATACTCGTTTTTTCTTGGATTATTACTATAATAATCATCACGAGTTTTCTTTAAATTATGAAAAATAGTTACCATATCAAAATCAATAAAATCGGCAATATCATTTATTGTATATTCATCCTTTAATCTATATTTATGATTATCAAATTCCATATATTTTCCTAATTTATCCATTTTAGTTTCGTTTCTATTTAAACATACTCCAGATTTTTTTAATAAAGATATAAAACTTTTTATTATCTGAGATGATAATTCTTTTTCAAAAACATAATATGCACTTGCTAATATTTGATCGTATATATTCATAACTCCTCCATAAAAATATATTATAAAACAAAAAGAAAAATCAATCAAGATTCTTCTTTAATTCATTTAAAATTGTTAAGAATTCATTTGTTTTTCTAATTTCTTTTTCAAGTTTTTCTAAATTAGCAGTATTTTCTAGTTGAATTTCAGCAAGTGGTATTTCTCCATTTTCAAATCCCATTACAGGAGATATATATGGAGAACTAGTAAAGTCAGCTTGATATGCATTATCAGTTACAGGTGATTCTAATTCTTTATCATCTTCATATAATGAAAACACTTCTTTAATAGATATTGGCTCATCTCCACTATCAGCATCAACTAAAGACATTTCCCTTGTATTTTCAAGTAATTCCTGATAACTTATAATTGCATTTTCTTCTTCAATTTTTTCAAGAGATGTAATAGTATCTTCTAAAGATTTTGGATTTTCTAATTCTTCTTCAATTCTCAAAAGTTCTTGTTTTGCTTTTTCTTCTTTGTCCAAATTATCTATTTCTAATTCCCCTATTTCCATAATAAGTGGATCTTTTACTTCCTGAGTTTTAAAATTAACTTCATTTACTTCTATACTTTGAACTTCTTCAGAAATATTTTTTAAATCGATGGGTTCTAATTCTTGATGATTTAATTCTTCTTTCAAATAAGTAGGCTCTAATTCTTCCTTTACAGTTTCTACTTTTTTATCCTCAAGAACATTTTTAGATAATGTAATTTCTTGATCATTCAAATTAATTTCTAAATCTTCGTCATCTTTCTTTTTCTTTGAAAATAAATCCCAAATAGTTAGAATAATAACTAAAGCTATTAAACTTCCTATAATAGTTAAAATAATCATAATCTCTTTTTGTGTAAATAAACTTAATAATAAGTTCATATTAATCACCTCTCATATTCGTAATTTATCATGCTAAGTGCACAAATGGATGCTGTTTCTGTCCTAAGAACTAAATTACCAAGCGAAGCACTTAAAAAACCATTTTCAGCTAATAGTTTTTCTTCCATTTGAGTAAAACCACCTTCAGGACCTATTACTATAATCATAGTATCATATTTTGACTGATTTTGCAAAATATTTTTTAAACTCCTTGACAATTCATTTACAGTACAAAATATTTTTAAATCATAATTCATCTTACATAAACTATTTATATCAACAATATCTAAAACTTTTGGAATAACATTTCTTTTTGATTGTTCACTTGCCTCTTTAACAATTCTTTGCCATCTTTCAATTTTTTTTGAAAACATCTTTTGATCTTTTTTAATAATACTATTAGAAGCCATAAAAGGGATAAAACTATAAGCTCCAAGTTCTGTACATTTTTGAAGAATTAAATCCATTTTTTGCTCTTTTACTAGACTCTGGCAAATGGTAATTTTTCTTTTTAATTCATTGTTATTATCTAGTTTTTTTATTATTTCAACAACTACTGGATTAAATTCAATAATTTTTCCAATATAAACTTCTTTATCATAAACAATTTCTATTTCATTATTTAAATTCATTCTCATTACTTTAGTAATATGATAAGAGTCTTCAAAACTTAATTTAAATTTATTATTTTCTTTTTCTTTTACAAAATATCTTTGCATATCAACACCTAATTTCATTATAATACTTTTTAAATAATTTACAATGTTTTTATCTTTTTATTTATTTTTTTTAATAAAATCCTTATTTTATTTGACTTTAAACAAATATTATGTTAAAGTTAATAAGCGAGGTTTATTAAATTTTTAAAAGGAGTGATATTATGGCTATTAAAGCAACTAGTAAAAAACCATTATTTGGAAACCGTAGAAGTCATGCATTAAATGCAACAAAACATACTCAAAAGTTAAATCTTCAAAATGTAACTCTTGAAGATGGAACTAAAATTAAATTGACTACTAGGGAAGCAAAAAAGTTTAGAAAAGATATTAAAACAAAATAGAAGCTAAATTTAATTAGTCTTCTTTTTTTATTATCTTCATATAATTTAATATGAAAAAAATAGCTAATTATTTATTTACAATAATTCTTTTTATATTTAGTTTTTACTATACAAATATAGTATCAAACTATATTAAAGAAAAAGATCCTATTATGCTAGCTTTAAAAAAATCTCAAAAAACTTTTGAAACTGATCCTATAAATGCTATTATTGATAATAATACAATAATTCCTGGTAGAAATGGGAAAATAATTGATCTAGATAAAAGTTATCGAAAAATGAAAAAAATAAATAAGTTTTTAGAATCTTTAATCGTATTTAAAGAAACTCCTCCAGATATTTCTTTAAAAAATAATTATGATAAAGTTATTATAAATGGAAACAAAACTTCTAAATCAATTAGTATTTTATTAAAAGTAAATGATTTAAAAATATTGAAAAAGTTAAAAGATAACTCTCTTAACTTTATTTTAGATATTAATTTTATAGAATCTAATCAAGATTATTTAAAACAAATAAGTAACAATATAATTGTTTTAGAACAGCCGAATATTGCTAATTTATCAAATATTGATTATTGTTATATTGAAAATAGTTTCTCATCCTATTGTAAAAACTATCAATTATATACAATTAAACCTATCTTTATAACCCATGATTATTATTATAATACCTATCAATTACTTGATAATGGAAAAATATTTTCATACTTAATAAATGAACATAATATAGATGAAATATATAAAATATATTTAGCTATTAAAAATTTAGGCTATGAAGTTGTATCTTTAGATACACTATTAAAAGAATAATCATTTTATTTCATAATAAACAGAGTCCATAATAGAATATAAATAAATATGTATATCTTTTTGACTTTTTAAAGAAATATAGTCTTTATATCCAATTAATTGTTTTTCATAATCTTTTTCTTTTATATTATGAGTTTTATAATCAATGATATCAATAATATCTTGATATTCAATCATTAAATCAATTATTCCATGAAATAGATAACTCTCTTTTTGATAAACAAATTCATATTCTTTATATATATGAATAGCATCATCTATTTTTTTTAGTAAAGGACTTTCTAAAAACTTTTCTATATACTTTCGATATTTAATATCAAGGCATGAATAATCTTTTTTTAAAAAATCAAAATATTCTAAAATAGAATGCAGTTCTAATCCAAATTCCATATTTTTTTTAATTTCTTTTGTCATTAAAGAATTATTAACCTTAGAAAAATGTTTTTGAGAAATAATTTCATTTTTTTCTAAAAATTCTTTAACTTCAATTTTTTCATTAGAATCTTTTTCTTGTAAAATATTTTTACTTTGAATTATTGTATAATCTTTTGTAAGTTTAATATTATTTAAACTAATCTCTTTTTTATAAGGAATTAGTATATCCGAAATAGAGCTTAAAATACTTGAAAATGATGTATGTCTTAGTCTTGAATCTAAATCAACCTCATCATTTTCCTCTTCTTTTAAAGAAGTTATAAAGATCATTTTTTCTTTGGCTCTTGTTAAAGCAACATATAAAAGTCTAATTCTTTCACTTAAATCTTCTCTAATATAAGAATTTTTATAAAGAGAATGAATGATAGTATTTCTAATTCCATCTTTAATGTATGGTGTTATTATTCCATATTTATCATCAAATAAAAATCTTTTTTTAGTATCTAAACTATTAAACTTTGAAGATAAACCTGTAAAATAACAAATAGGATATTCAAGTCCTTTACTTTTATGAATGGTCATTATCTTAACACTATTTTTAGTTTCTTTATTTAATGAATAAGTAATTTTTTCATTATAACTTATCATTTTCTCAAAATATTCAATTACATCTTTATAAGAATATCCAAGTTTACCTAAACTATTAGCTAAGTTTTCTAAATAATCAAGTCTAATAATAGATTCTTCTATATTTCCAACATTAATTAACTTTTCATAAAAAGAAAACTTCTTAACAATTTGATTAATTAATTCATTAACAGAAATATTATCTATAATATCCATAAATGAATTTAGTATTAAAATAATAGGATCATTTGTAAGTTCTTTATTAGTTATTTTTTTATATAAATCATCATCTGGTATACTAAATAAATAACTTCTGCCAATTGATAAATAAGAATACCAAAACTCTTTATCATATTTTTTTTGTTTTATTTTATCTAAAAGAATTAAAATGTTTTTTAAAATTAATAAATCATAACTACCACTTATATTTTCATCTTTTACAATAGTAAGAGTTATTCCATGATACTCAAATATTTGTTTATACAAAGAAAAATTAGTTGATTTATCTATTAAAATAACAAAATCATCAAAAGTAATATCCCGTAAATTATTTATATTTTTATCAAATACTTGAAAATGATTATTTACTTTTTCTAAAATATCATGAGCACAAATAAAAGCTTCTATTTCATCACGACTATAATCATTTGAATCCAAGTTATAATTATAAAACTCAAAATTATAGTTTTGGTTTTTTCCTCGATACTTATCATATAATGTATTACCAAATACCATTCGATGACTTTCTTTATAATTTGCTCCACCAAGATCTAGATCCATAATTACATCAAAAATATAATTAATATTTTCTAACACTTCACTTCTTGAGCGAAAGTTTTTAACTAAATCTATCTTAAATCCACCTAGTCCTTTTTCATAATTTTGATATTTTTCTTTAAATAAATTAGGGTTTGCATTACGAAATCTATAAATAGATTGTTTAATATCTCCAACCATATAAACATTAGAATTACTAATTGCTTGAATAAATAATTCTTGTAAATCTGATGTATCTTGATGCTCATCTACTAAGATTTCTTTAAAAGAATTTTTTAATTCTTCTCTTGCTTCATCATGTTCTAAAACAATCTTAATTGATAACTTAGAAATATCTAAAAAGTCATATAAATTATTATCTTTCTTATATTTTTCAAACTCTTTAATTAATTTCTTTAAAATTAAAATAATTGCTTCAACATACTCTTTTGTATCTTTAATTGATTCTTTTAATTCAATTTCATTATCATATAAACACATTTTTTTTAAATCAGATAAACTCTTATTAATTTTATCTTTATAAATTTTACAATCATCCATTCCTTTTTTTAATCTTGGAAGAGTTATTTCTAAATTATTTTTTATTTCATCATAAGTATTTTTATCTAATAAATTTTTTAAACTATCATAAAA
>CACZOV010000099.1 GCA_902782915.1 uncultured Erysipelotrichaceae bacterium
ATTACTTTCTTTGAGAGCTTTTTTTACTCTAAAATTACTCTTATATTTTTCTAAAGCTTTTTGGTAAGTATAAATCATATTTATCTCCTTTATCAAGCATTTTGTCCCATTTTTATAGTATAAGTATAATATATTTTTAAGTATTATTTAACCAAATTATTTTATTTACTAATTTTTTCATATTTTCTAATTTTATCTATTTTGCTATCTGCAAGACTTGCAATTCTCAACATACACCACAAAATAAAAAGAAAGATAATAATTATAATTAAAAGCAAATTACATCACCTTTTTTTAATTATATGAAAAATCATATGAATTTATGTCGAATAATGTCGGATTAGAAAAAAAAAGAATATATTTTTGTAAAAACTATTCTTTCATTTTATTTTTATTTTTTATTTTAGAATATATAATTGAAAATACTAATCCTATTCCACTTCCAAAAATATCAATTAAACAGTCATATAAATTACCAGTTCTACCACTTATAAATGTTTGATGATATTCATCTAACAAAGCATATAAAAGACATATCAAAAGTGTTAATAAATAAACTTTTATTTTCTTAAATGAACTTTTTTTTAAAGCCATTAAAAGAAGAAGTGCAAGTACAAAATAAACACTAAAATGCATTATTTTCCTAAGAGGAAAATTTAATTCTTCTACTATTAGTTTTATTTTTTTATTACTAGGATGTTTATTAGTAAGACCTAAGTCATTTGTTTTATTAAGTGTTACTTCTATTGTCTTATTAATCATATTTTCACTTTTTAAATTAGATTCATAACTTGACATATTAGAAAGTAAAAATATCAAAATCATCCATAGAAAAACTGTCAACCAAGAAAAAATTTGCTTATAATTTTTTCTTAATTT
This sequence comes from uncultured Erysipelotrichaceae bacterium, assembly GCA_902782915.1. The sequence goes on from CACZOV010000099.1 coordinate 880, forward strand.
TGAAAAAAACTTATCTCTAAGTTTTTTATACATATACACCTCTTTTAGATTCCTCTTTTTCAGAATAAAGAATCTCATCAAATAAAACTATCTTTCCAGTTGATAAAGTTTTTGGAATATCAATTAATCTTTGATTTCTGGATCCTCTAAATAAAATACTTAAATCTCTTTCTTCTAATATAAACTTTCCATCAACAAGTACATCTATAACACTTAAAAAGTCTTTATAAATCGGTTTAGTTTTTGACATATCCATTAATTCTTCAAATGTAAAGCCAGTGTAAACCCAAATGTCAAGTCCTAAAGAGCGGGCATATTTAGCAATTTCAAAACAAGCGTATGGTTGAAACATAGGATCTCCTCCACTCATTGTTAAACCTTTATGATATTCTAGTTCTTTTATAGCTTCTTTTACCATTTCAACAGGAACTAGTCCCCCTCCATTAAAATCCCAAGTTCCAGGGTTTTGACAACCTTTACAGTGATGATGACATCCTTGAGTCCATAAAACAGCTCTTAAACCAGGACCATCTACAATACTATCAGTTTGTAAATCTGCAGCAAGTCTTATATACTTCTTGTTATTTTGTTCCATGACATACTCTATCTTTTACTTCTTCTTTTTTAGCATTGTTGAATCTATCAAGAGTTCCAACTAAATATCCTGTTATTCTTCTAATACGTTCAAATTTTACTCCGTCTCCAACAGTTTTAATTTTTTTGTTTTCTTTTTCCATTTTTATTCTCCTTTCTATCTACTATAACAGTCAAAGCAATTTACTTTTTCCATTTCAATTCCTTCGCCTTCTTTTCTTCCACATCTAGGACATACATCATTAATTACCCCTACATATCCACAAACTGGATCTCTATCAACAGGATGATTAATTGCTCCATATCCTATATCAGAATCATGCATAATTCTTACAACACTTTCAAATGCATCAACATTATTAACTGTATCACCATCAAGTTCTACATAAGAAATATGTCCAGCATTTGTAAACTTATGATATACTCCTTCAATTTCCATTTTATGTTTAACAGTTGTCTTATAATAAACAGGAACATGGAATGAGTTAGTATAATATTCTCTATCAGTAACTCCTTTTATTTTTCCATATATTGATTTATCAATTGCAACAAATCTTCCAGAAAGTCCTTCAGCTGGAGTTGCAAGACAAGTGAAGTTTAAATTATATTCTTTTGTATATTGATCACATCTTTCTCTCATATGTTTAATAATTTCTATTCCAAGTTTTTGAGCTTTATCTGATTCTCCATGATGTTCTCCAATAAGGGCTTTCAAAGTTTCAGCAAGGCCAATAAATCCTATTGATAAAGTTCCATG
>CACZOV010000100.1 GCA_902782915.1 uncultured Erysipelotrichaceae bacterium
ACACCACTATCATCTCCTATTTTATTTTATCATTTTAAATTTTATAAGTAAATTAATTATTAATTTTTTAACACTATTTGTCATAAGTATCTAAAAAGCTTTTGTATACTCCATCTTTTTTAGTTCCTAAAACACAATTTAAATTAATATTATCAAGTGCTTTAAAAATATTATAGTCAACATTTTCATTTTTTTCTTTTAAAGTTTTAATTAAGTTTTTAATTTCTAATCTTTTAGAATCAGATTCAGAATTAATACTACAATTTTCCATAAATCGACAAGCACAGTTAATAAACTTTAAATCATTTGACTTACGCCATGCTAAAATATCTTCTTCATGAACTTTGTATAAAGGTCTAATTAATTCTATTCCAGGAAAATTTTCACTATGAAGTTTTGGCATCATTGTTTTTAATTCTGATCCATAAAACATTGATAAAAGTGTAGTTTCAATAACATCATTAAAATGGTGTCCTAAAGCTATTTTATTACAACCTAATTCTTGAGCTTTACTATATAAACATCCCCTTCGCATCCTAGCACAAAGATAACAAGCATTTTTCATACCATCTCTTGAAACAATATCAAAGATATCTGTTGAAAATATTTGAAGGGGGATATTCAATAATTTAGCATTTTCTAGAATTAAATTTCTATTTTCTTCATTATAACCTGGATCCATAACAACATACTTTGCACTAAACTTTATATGGCCATGTTTAATTAATTCTTGAATACATTTAGCAAGTAAAAAGGAATCTTTTCCACCACTAATACAAACCATTACTTTATCATTATCTTCAATTAATTTATAATCATAAATACTAGATACAAATCTTCCCCAAATTTCTTTTCTAAACTTTTTTATAATACTTCGTTCTACTTCTTGATATTTTTCCATAACAACTCCTAACTTATTCTAAAATGTCCTTCTACAGTATAAAAAGGACTTTCTAAAATATCTTCTTCATAATTTAATTGATATAAACTTCTATGATGAATAACAAAAGGAATTCCTTTTTTATTTCTGAAATTGGAAATGATCCCAATATGATTTTTAAAGATAACTATATCTCCACCTTGCCACTCTTCAATTTTATTTACATCATTTGTTAAAGAAATACTATTTCTTTGAAAATAAACTTTTAAATTTCGTACTCTTCTAAAATCAATTAATTTATCAATTACTAAAACATCATATTCTTCTCTGTTTTCTTTTATATCCTGGTTTACTAATTCCATTAAATCATACCCTGCATTTAAAAGTCCATTTGCAACTACATCAGTGCAAACTCCATATTGATCATTTGAATATCCTGTTTCGTAGTATTTACTTTTATAGATTGGTTTTTTCTTAATATAATTTTTTACATTTATTAAAATATCTGTTTGATCATCAATTCCATCTAAATCTTTATCTATTAAACTTTGATAGGTTTCAATTTTAAAATCTTTATTTGTAAATTTTTTCTTAGAAATATTAAAATACAATATAATTATTCCTAAAATAATAATAATAACAAAGAATAATATCTTTTTCTTAAACTTTTTCAATTTCATATCCAAACTCTTCTAATTTTTCTTTTATAAGATCAAAACTTACATTTTTATTAAATTTAATAGATAAAGTTTCATCTTCTAAAGAGACTTGAACACTTTCAATTCCATCAATATTTTCTAGTACTTTTTCTACTCTTTTTTTACATTCAATGCATTTCATTCCATATATTTTTACTTTCATAAATCCTCTATACTACTCCTATTTCTTTTAAAATATGATATAAATCATTTAAAGGAAGACCAACAATCGAATAAAAATCTCCTTCTATTTTAGAAATATATTTTCCAAATTCTTCTTGAATTGCATATCCTCCTGCTTTATCATATGGATTACCATGCTCAATCCAATCATTTATTTCATAATCACTTAAGTTATCTATATAAACTATTCCCCTTCCTTGTCTTTGATAAATTTCTGAAGTGTTATTTAAAACTTTTATAACGGTAAGACAGGATAATACCTCATGATAATCATTAGAAAGCATTTTTAACATATCATAGGCTTCTTTTTTGGATTTTGGTTTTCCGTATAATTTATTATTCTTAACAACAATTGTATCACATGAAATAATAATTCGATCACCTTTAGTTTTTTCTTTTACTTCCAAAGCTTTATTTAAACTAATATTAATACAATTTTCAAGAGGCGATAAAGTAATATCTTTTTCTTCATCTTTTTCTGCAACAACTACCTGAAAATCAAGTCCAATCATTTTTAAAAGATCTTGTCTTCTTTTACTTTTAGATGCCAATATTATTTTCATTTAATCACGTCCTTTTTGTATATTTTATCATAATATTAAAAATTATTCTATATAATTAAGTATGAAACTATTTGAACTTATATTAATTAGTCTAAGTCTTGCAATGGATGCTTTTTCAGTTAGTATTTGTAAAGGTTTATCAATTAAAACCAATTTTAAAAAAAAAGCATTTTTACTTGCCCTATCTTTTAGTATTTTTCAAGTATTAATGCCAATTCTTGGCTTTTTATTAGGAAATAGTTTAAGTGAATATTTTTTAAAATTTAATCATCTTATTGCCTTTTTCTTACTAACTGTAATTGGTTTTAATATGCTAAAAGAATCATCGAAAGAAAACGATATAAATAATTCATTCTCTTTTAAAGAAATTTTAGGTTTAAGTATTGCAACTAGTATTGATGCTTTTTCAATAGGAATAACTTTTTCATTAATCAAAGTTAATTTAACTCTTGCTTTAATTTTTATTTTTCTAATTACTTTTTTCTTATCTTTTATGGGAGTTATTCTTGGTAAATTAATTAGCAATAAATTTCAAAAATTATCAGAAATATTTGGAGGAATAGTCTTAATCTTAATGGGATTAAAATTTTTATTAGAACATTTTCATATATTCTAGTTTTTTTATATATATTATGGTATATTAATAAAGAGAAATTCTTTTAGGAGGTATATTTATGACAAAGTATGTATTTGTTACAGGAGGAGTTGTATCAGGTCTTGGTAAAGGAAT
>CACZOV010000101.1 GCA_902782915.1 uncultured Erysipelotrichaceae bacterium
CTTTGTATGGAATAATACACGTTCTGTACAAGTAGTTTTACCTGCATCAATATGTGCCATAATTCCAAAATTTCTTGTCATCAATAAAGATGTTTCACGAGCCATAATTTAATTCCTTTCTACCAACGATAGTGAGCAAATGCTTTATTAGCTTCTGCCATTCTATGCGTATCTTCTCTTTTTTTAACTGCTCCACCTGCACCATTTGAAGCATCAATAATTTCATTTGCAAGATTAAGTGCCATTGAGTTTCCTCCACGAAGTCTTGCATAATTAACTAACCAACGAAGACCAAGTGTTTGACTACGCTTAGCATTAACTTCAATTGGTACTTGATAGTTGGATCCACCAACTCTACGTGACTTAACTTCAAGTCCTGGTTTTATATTTTCAAGTGCTTTTTCAAAAACTGTCATAGGATCTTCACCAGTTTTTTCTTTAATCATATCAAATGCATCATATAAAATATGTTCTGCTTTTCCTTTTTTACCATCAAGCATAATACGATTAATTAGTTTAGTAACTACTTTTGAATTATATATTGGATCTGGTAAAACATCTCTAACTTCTGCACGTCTTTTACGCATTATAAATTCCTCCTTTCGTAATATAATTACTTATTATTTTTTCTTTTCTTTTTTAGCACCGTATTTACTACGTCCTTGTTTTCTATCTTTAACTCCAGCTGTATCTAGTGTTCCACGAATTATATGATAACGAACACCAATTAAATCTGGTACACGTCCACCACGAATTAATACAACACTATGTTCTTGTAAATTATGTCCTTCTCCAGGAATATAGCAAGTTACTTCCATTCCATTAGAAAGTCTTACACGAGCAAATTTACGAAGAGCTGAATTGGGTTTCTTTGGAGTCATTGTACCAACACGTACACAAACACCACGTTTTTGAGGAGCATTAATTTTAGTTTGTTTCTTTCTAATTGTATTTACTCCAACTAAAAGCACAGGTGCTTTAGGTTTTCTAACCTTCTTTCCACGTCCATGTCTTACTAACTGATTTATTGTAGGCATATTCTCTCCTTCCTGACACACATCCAGGTGTATCATATTTCTTAATAAAATTAAAGCTTCCTAAAATAAGCCCCAATTTCACAAACATGATTACTATACAATAAGTTAAATTTCTTGTCAATAAAAATTTATTCAAAAATTTAAAAAAATGACTTTTTTAACCCAATTTAATATATATAATATATAAACAATGTTCATAATATTGATTTTTTAAAAGAAATATGATAATACATTATCGAGAAAAGGTGAAAAAATGAATAAAAATTATACAGAAAAAGAATTATATGAATTTTGTAAAGAAGAAAAATTTAATCAAGAAAGCATTATAAATTTTTGCCGAATAAATGGAATAGATCTTGGAAAACTAATTAAAAAAGTTTCTAACTATTCAAGGTATACAATTCATAATAATAAATTAACTCAAATAGAAGATGAAGAATTATTTTTTATAGAAGGAAAAGAAATAGCTTTGTTAATAAAAAAGTATAAAAAATTTATAGATGATAGAGCAATTGAAATAAGAGAAATATCTTTTAAAGGAATGAAAAAAAGAATTAAAGAAGCTCTATTACAGTATTTTATCGAAGTAAACTTTAATAAAAAAGAAATAGAAAAAAAATTTTTAAATTGGAATTTAGATTTTAATGAAAATGTAGAAATGATTGCAAGATATACTATTAATGAAAAAGATAATGAAATTTGGAATAAAGAGAAAATAACTCAATGTTTTTCATCTTTAACAAATAAAAAAATAGAAACAATAGATGAATTATTGCAAAATGTTTTAAAAACAGAAAACGAAAACGATTATATATCAATAATTGAAAATAGTATTCAAATTATCTCTATAAAACGAATTTATGCTTTTCTAAATAAATACTTACCAGAAGATAGAGAAAAAATTGAAATAAATTTAAAAGAAAAATTAAAAGTTTATGATAATAGAAAAAGTAAGCAACCAATAAATAAAAACGAAAAACAAAAAATGTATTTAGAAATAGCAAGAAAAGCTATTCGTAATTATATTGAACAAGATATCTTACCTAAACAAAATGAATTAAATTCTTATTTAAATATTATAAAAGAATACGATAAAGATCTTTTTAAAAGATATATAGAAAAAATCGAAATAGCAAAACAAAGAAATTATTATATACTTTATTCAGTAAGTATAAAAATTATAGATGGAATTAAAAATGGCATTACGGAAAACGATTATACTCGACCTTTTGATCTATTAGATTATTATTCTATTACTAATCTTGATAAAAGAATAATTTTAAGATTTTTAAAAGATAAATTTCCTAATGATGTATCATATTTTTTAAACTTTATTAGAAAATATCCAAATACTTCAATACTAGATGAAAAAAAGATACAATATATTTGTGATAATGATGAATATATAAGAAACCAATTTGACGAGAATGGAAAAAGAATTGTAAATCCAAGAACAAATATTACTAGAGATGAAAAGATTCTTATTTTAAACTATTTAAAGGAAAATAATATTCCTTTATATGATACACTTTACTTTATTGCCTTAAAAAGATATTTAAATGGAAATTTGATTTTAGAAGAAAATACAAAAAACATTTGACAAATAAAAAACTCTCTTATATAATATTGGTACATATTTGATTGATAACCAAGTTTATTTATTTTTTTAAAGTGTTCTTTCCGGTTAGGAGTAGTTATGGTTATCTGATGAAACTATTAAAAAGAATTCCCTAGAAAAGAAATAAACATCAATCTTTATGAATAATACATAAGGAGGAAAAAATATGTCAAGATACACAGGATCTAGTTTTAAACAAAGTCGTCGTGTTGGTTTTTCTACTCTTGAAAATGGAAAAGATTTAGCAAGACGTCCATATAAACCTGGTATGCATGGTGCTAAAAGACAAGGAAAACTTTCAAACTATGGTGAACAATTAAAAGAAAAACAAAAAGTAAAATTCATGTATGGTTTAAATGAAAGACAATTCCACAAAACATTCATTGAAGCAGGACACATGCAAGGTATCCATGGTGAAAATTTCTTAAAACTATTAGAATCAAGACTTGATAATTTAGTTTATCGTATGGGATTTGCTAACACAAGACGTGGTGCACGTCAACTTGTTAATCACGGTCATATAACTGTAGATGGTAAAAAAGTTGATATCCCATCATTCAGAGTTAAAATTGGTTCAGTTATTGCTCTTAAAGAAAATTCACGTGATTTAAAATGTGTAAAAGAAGCTTTAGAAAATGTAACTACTAGAGTTGAATACATTGATTTTGATAAGAACAATAATACTGCTAAATATGTAAGACTTCCTGAACGTAATGAACTAAACGCTGATATTAACGAAAGTCTAATTGTTGAATTCTATAACAGATAAAAATAAAAGTTAGATTACTAACTCTTATTTTTTTTATTCTTTAAAAATAATTTTTTTATATCATCAATAATTTGTTCATTATCTATTTTATATTTATGTTCTAATTCATGAACACTTCCATGCTCTATAAATCTATCAGGGTAAGCATAAATTTTTAAATAAATATTATTTAAATTATGATCAACAAATAATTCTTTTACAGAAGATCCAAGTCCTCCAATAATTGTTGAATCTTCCAATACAATTATTTTTTTAGTCTTTTTAATAGATTCTAAAATTTGATTATTTTCAGAAAATGGTTTTAAAAATCTTACATTTATAACTTCACATTTTATATTTTGCTTTTCTAACTCTTTTGATATTTCTAAAACTTTTAAAACTGTTTTACCAATTCCAAGAATTGTAATGTCAGATCCTTTTTTTATTATTTCAGTTTTTCCTAATACTAATTTTTCATGTTGAAAAGCTGTTTCTTCTCCTCCTTTTGGATAATGGATTACAACAGGTTTTCTTAAAGTAATTGCATATTCCATCATCATTTCTAGTTCTTTAAAACTAGAAGGAGCCATAATTATTAAATTTGGTATTATTTTAAAAAATGATAAATCATATAAACCTTGATGTGTTGCTCCATCTGCCCCAACTATTCCTCCTCTATCTACACACATAATAACAGGTAAATTTTGAATACATATATCATGAATTATCTGATCATAGGCTCTTTGATAAAAAGATGAATAAATACTTACAAATGGAATCATCCCCTCTTTAGCAAGACCTGCTGCAAAAGTTAAAGCATGACATTCAGCTATTCCAACATCAAAAAAACGAGACGGATATTTTGATGCAAATAAACTTAAGCCTACTCCATCTTTCATTGCTGCTGTAATAGCAACAATTTTTTTATTATCGTCAGCTAGTTCTACCAATTTATTTCCAAATACTTTTGAATAACTATTACTACTCTTTTCTAAACTTTCTCCCGTTTCAATATCAAACTTTCCAATTCCATGAAACTTTGAAGGATTTTCTTCAGCATAAGTATAGCCTTTCCCTTTTTTTGTAATTATATGAAGAAGAACTGGTTCGTCAAATTCTTTTACTTCTTCTAAAATTTGTTCTAATTTTTCTATGTTATGACCGTCAATAGGACCTAAATATTTTATGCCAATCTCTTCAAAATACATGCCTGGTACAATCATCTGTTTTATTGCATCTTTTAAACGACTTATAATATTTACTAATGCATTACCTGCAATAGGAATTCGGTTAACTACCCTTTTCCATTTTTTATTTGTAGAACGATATTTTTTCTTACTACGAAGATTTGTTAAAAGATTATTAATACCACTATTATTTTTGGAAATACTCATTTCATTATCATTTAAGATAATAATCATTTTTGTTTTAGACCATCCAACATGATTTAATGCTTCAAGAGCCATTCCGCCAGTTAATGCACCATCCCCTATTACAGCTATAACATGATAATTATCACCTTTAAGATCTCTTGCTTTTGCAAGTCCCATCGAAGCTGAAATAGATGTAGAACTATGCCCCGTATTAAAACAATCTGTTGAAGACTCTTCTATTTTAGGAAAACCAGATATTCCTCCAAATTTACGAATATTTTCAAATTCTTTTTTTCTTCCATTTAATATTTTATGAACATAACATTGATGACCAACATCCCATACAATTTTGTCTTTTGTTAAATCAAAAACACTTTCAAGAGCAATAGTCAATTCAACAACTCCCAAATTAGATGCCAAATGCCCTCCATTTTTTGAAACAACAGAAATTATATATTCTCGAATCTCATCTGCAAGTATTTTTTTTTCTTCTAAATTTAACTTTTTTATATCATTTGTTTTATTTATTCTCTCTAACATATAACCACCAACTACTTCTTTTTAATTATATCACATTATAATATATAAATTACTGTCTATTAAAATAAAATTATATGATTCAATAATTTATAAAAGATTTTTTACTGTTTGTTTGTCTTTATCATTAAAAAATATTTTTCATAAACTAAAGTAGTTGGAGGAATATTATGCAAAATAGTATTTTAAAAATTCAAAATTTATCAAAAATATACCACGATAAAAATTCTGAAACTCTTGCAATTGATAAATTAAATTTAGAAATTCAAGATAAAGAGATTATTGCTATTGTTGGTCCTTCAGGTTGTGGTAAATCCACTCTTCTTTCTATTTTGGCTGGACTTGTTGACAAAAGCGATGGAAATATTATTATAAATGATAAAAAAAAACTTGGTTATATGCTTCAAACTGATTCTTTGTATCCATGGAGGACTATTCTTGATAATTGCTTAATAGGTTTAGAAATTAATAAAACAAAAACAGCAAAAAATATTGAAAAAGTAAAAAAATTGCTTAATAAATATGGACTTTCGGAATTTATTTATAAATACCCTAATAACTTATCAGGTGGAATGAGACAAAGAGTTGCACTTATTAGAACTCTTGCAATGAATCCAGATATTTTACTTCTTGATGAACCTTATAGTGCTCTTGACTATCAAACAAGACTAGCTCTATCTGATGATTTATATAAAATTATTAAAGAAGAAGGAAAAACAGCTATTTTAATTACTCATGATCTTGGTGAAGCAGTTAGTTTATGTGAAAGAGTTATTGTTCTAACAAAAAGACCATGTAAAATTAAAAATATATATAATATTGAATTAGTTAATAAAAGTTTTCCAACTGAAAATAGAAAAGATCCTAAATTCAGTTATTATTATGATAAGATTTGGAGGGATTTAGATGTCAACTTATAGCAGTGAACATATTAACTTTTTAAAAAAAATAAGAAAAAGAAAAATTCTTGTTTATTTAACTCAAATATCTATTCTAATATTTTTATTTTTACTTTGGGAGACATTAAGTAGACTTGGAATAATCAATACATTTTTATTCTCATCTCCAACTAATATTATTAAAACTATTAGTCATTTAATAAATACAAATAATTTTTTAAATCATATACTAACTACTCTATACGAAATTTTAATTAGTACTTTTTTATCATTAGGAATAGGTTTTATTATAGCAACAATACTATGGTCATCAGAATTCTTAAGAAAAGTATTTGATCCTTATTTAACTATCTTAAATTCCTTACCTAAAGTAGCATTAGGTCCTTTAATTATAATATGGGTTGGTGCAAATATTAATTCAATTATATTTATGAGTTTAATGATCTCATTATTTATTACCATTATTAACTTATACACATTTTTTATTAATACAGATAAAAATTATATTACACTTCTTTTAAGTATGAAAGCAAATAAACTTGATATTTATAAAAAAGTAATTATTCCAGCCAATTTAAAAAATATTATAGCAACTCTTAAAATAAATGTTAGTATGAATCTAATAGGTGTTATTATGGGAGAGTTATTAGTTTCTAAAATGGGACTAGGTTATTTAATTATGTATGGTAGTGAGGTATTTAATATTAATTTAGTTATTACTAGTGTATTTGTTTTAGGCATTATATCAACAATTCTTTATTATATAATTGATTATTTTGAAAAAAAAACTAATTAAAAAGATATTACAAATAAGTAAAAGTTTGTAATATCTTTTAAAAAACCACCATCAAAGTGGATAAATATCTAAATGGGACGGAATAAGGGAATTGAACCCTTGAATACTAGAGCCACAATCTAGCGTGTTAACCACTTCACCAATTCCGCCAAAAC
>CACZOV010000102.1 GCA_902782915.1 uncultured Erysipelotrichaceae bacterium
AGTAAATAAAATTAAAATTGAAATAAAAAATAAATAAAAAAAAGAAATATCTAGTTTAAATTAACAAGTCTAGATATTTCTTTTTTGTCTATATTCATTTCATTATATTCATCAAAATCAAATATTTTAGAAGCAAAACTTGTTGGACCATTTTCTTTTAAATCATTATAAATACTAAGTTTATTATTATAGTATTCAATCATAGCTTCCAAATTCATTTCAACATGATATAATTTCCTTTTTAATATTAAAAAATCTTTATTTTTTAATAATTCATCATAATTATCTACATATTCATTAATTTCATAAGTTGTTTTATCTAAAATTTCTAATAGCTCTTTCTTTTTACATTCTTTTGCATTAAAATTTAAAAAATCTTGAAAAGCTTCATCCTTAATACTTAAATTATCTTTGATAAAGTTAGTAATATCTTTATATAAATTATATTTTTGTTTTAAAGAATTATTTATATCTTCATTTATTATTTCTAAAGCAGTTAGACTATCTCCTATTTTATTTTTACTAATAATAATTGAAATAATTAAAAAAGTTAAAAGTAAAATTGCAACACCGATTCCTAAAACAATTATATTATTCATATTTTATCACCTAGTATAATAGTATCAAATTTTAAAGTTATTTACAAGGCTTTTTATTTAAATATTTACTGCTTCATTAAATTCTATAAAGTCAATGTATAGGTTCCAAACCATAAAATGCTTATTATTTTTTTTATCATGAAGTAAGATAAAGTCCCTACCCCATGCTTCAAGAATTCCTTCAAAGATCCGATCACACCACTCCACTGAATCCGAAAAAGACATATAAATTTTAATGAATTTTCCTTTGTTTTTAGAAAGTATATCTTCTGAAAATAATGATTGTTTTTCATCAATCATATTCATTCCTTGCATAGGTATCATATTATCTTGATTATATGATCCATAGTTATAATTGTTATTCATAAAACCTCCATTTAATTTTATGTTGGAAACTTTCAAAAATACTTGGAATTTGATATAATAATTATATAAAGGAGAAATTTATATGAAAGTAAATGTTGGAATAAGTAATCATCATGTTCATTTAAGTTTAGATGATTATAAAATATTATTTGGTAATAAAGAATTAGGTATAAGAAATAAACTAAATCAACCAAGCCAATTTGCAAGTAATTTAACAGTTGATGTAATAGGACCTAAAGGAAAGTTAGAAAACTTAGTTATTGTTGGGCCACTTAGGGATTATACTCAAGTTGAAATTAGCAAGAGTGATTGTTTTAAACTTGGAATTAATCCTCCAATTCGTGATTCTGGTGATTTACATGATGCTAGTATAGTTACAATTGTTGGTGAAAAGGGACAAATAGAAAAAAAATCAGCAATTATTGCAACTCGTCATATTCATGTAGATTCTAAAATAAGAGAAGAAAAGAAATTAGTTGGTATTAAAGAGGTATCTGTTAAAATAGGTGGTGAAAAATCCGGAATAATTGAACATGTTCATTTAAAAGATAGTGAAAGTGCTTATTTTGAATTACATTTAGATACTGATGATGCTAATGCCTTTTTATTAAAAAACAGTGATGAAGTAGAAATAATTTTATAAAAAATATTTTAATTTTTTTTTAAATATGGTATATTAATAGTATCTTAGGAGGATTTATTAAATGAATGAAAAAATTTTAAATGATTTGCAAACATCAAATTTTGGAAATAATAAATGTTTTTTGACTATAATAAAAACGTTTATTGAAAAATATGTAGATGAGAATTCTAGAATTAATGTACTTGATTCTGAAATAAATGTTAAAGCAGATGATAAAATAGGATCTCGTGTAATTACATTTTCTTTAAAAAATGGTAATTTATTTGTGGTTGTTGATCGAATGATTGATTTAAGAAGGTATCATGATGTAATTGAGTATGATCAAGAAGGCATTATGATGAAAAGAACAAGTGTAAATGCTCTTGTAAAAGAAAGTGCAAATAAACTTGCATCTTTCGATCCAGAAATTGTTGCACATGAATTTGAAAATTTAGGAGAAGAAGCAACTCTTTATACGGGAATGATATTTCAAAGTGTTGATATAAGAAAAATTGAGAGACCTGATAATTATGGACTTGTTGGTAATTATTCTCATAAAAACACTACTTATGATGATAGAGGTATTGGCCTTAGTAATTTAATAGAAGGAAATTTTAATGTGTTAGAAACATCAAGTCTATCTAATTTAGAATTTCCTGATGAAAAAAATATTAAAATAACTAATCAAGAAAAGTATGATGATACAAATAATTATGCTTATCCAAATTCCAGAAGTTTATAAGAAAGAAGATTATTCAGATGGCAAATCTTCTTTTTTTATGTCCCCTACTCCTTTATATTCATCAAAAACTTCTTGAGTAAAACTTGGTTCTGTACCTTTCATATAATAAAGAACTTTTTTATGATTTGATTCATTAGTTGCAAGATTTCCTGTAATGGGATCAACAATTACTCCTACTACATTTTCTGGAATATTATACCAAGTTATTTCTTTATCTTTTAAATAATTTTCTACGGCATTTGCCCATATTTTTTTTGAATATTTAAAATCATTTGTAGTCATATATTTATTATCGTCATATCCTATCCAAATAGATGTACAAATATTACTATTAAATCCAATAATCCAATTATCAGTATCAGTTGATCCTGATTTAATTCCATATTCATGAGTTAGTAATGTTGAAATAGAAATATTAGTTGGATATGTGTAATCTACCATATTATAGTCATAAGTACCTTTTAATAATTCATTTAAAATAAATGTAATACTTTTATTTAAAACGACTTCATTTTTATTTTCGTGTTCATATAAAACATTTCCCCCAATATCTGTAATTTTTTCTATAAAATATGGTTCATGTTTTTCTCCTAAAGATGCAAGGGTTGCATAAGCATTGGTTATTTCTAAAGGATTTAGTTCTACTGTTCCAAGTGGTAAGGATACAATGCTATCTAGTTTTGTTTTAATACCTACTCTTTTGGCTGTTTCAACTAAACTTTCACTACCTAAGAATAAATGGGTTTTGATAGCATAAATATTGTCAGAAAAAGCAATGGCTGATGCCATACTAATAGCCTTATTTGGATAAACATTGTTATAATTTTTAGGTGAATAAGTATTATTATTTCCTATCTGAAAAGTTGTTTCTTGTGATAAAAATGATGTACTTGCTGTAAAACCATTTTCTAAAGCGTTATAGTAAAGAAAAGGTTTCATAATTGATCCTACTTGTCTTTTAGCATTTATTGCTCTATTAAACTCTGATTTATTATAATCACGCCCTCCAACTAATGCAATCACTCCCCCACTATTTGGATCGATCATTATTCCACTAACTTGTATTTCAGAGTTATCTATTATATTTTTATTAATGCTATCTTCTAAACACTTTTGAGCATTTAAATCTAAAGTTGTATAAACTTTTATTCCACCATTTTCTAAGTGTGTTTTTATTATAGTATTCATAGATTCAAGTTCTTTTAAAACAGCATCTTGATAATACATAATTGTATTTAAGTTTAATTTATCTTTTTTGCCGTAGTAAACTAAGTTTTCTTTTAAAGCATCATTATATTCTTTTTCTGTAATTATTTCTTGTTTTAACATAGTATTTAATATATAAACTTGTCTTTCTGTTGCAATTTTTTCATTAATTAAAGGGGAATAATTAGAAGGAGACTTGGGAATTCCAACTAACATAGCACTTTCAGCTAACGATAGTTCACTTGCTTTTTTATTAAAATAAAATTCACTAGCATTTTCAATTCCATACATACCATGACCATAATTAATGCAATTTAAATAACCTTCTAATATTTCATCCTTAGAATAGTTTGTTTCGATTTGGATTGTATACCAAACTTCATGTATTTTTCTTTTCCAAGTTTTATCAAAATCTAAAAATAAATTTTTTGATAATTGCTGAGTGATAGTTGAAGCACCTTCTTTATAGCTTTTATTAATTAAATTTGTGTAAGCTGCTTTTATAATTCTTAAAATATTAAAACCATGATGTGAATAGAAACTTTTATCTTCAATACTAATAGTTGCTTTTTTTAAATAATTACTAATATTATCTAAATTTACCCATGAACTAGTTCCATTTCCTTGAAAAAATACTTCTTCTTGATTATCATATAAATAATAACTATTTGTTTTATTTATTTCAATTTTTGGACTTAATTTAGCATATAAATAAAGTCCACTTATTAGTAAAATACCGCTAAAAATAAGAAAAATATTTAATTTTAGAAATCGTTTTAGTATTTTCATATTGTCACCTAATTTTATTATCTTCAAAAAATTGTAAAAATATGTGTTAAAAATTATATATTTGTGGTATAATGCTTGTCGACATGTATTATTTAAGAGTTTAATATGGGAAAAGTAAATTTATTAGTTAAATATTGTTTAAGAAATGAAAAAGTTGAATACAATATAAAAGGAATTTTAATAGACAATAAAATTAAGTTTAAAGATTCAAGTTATACTATGATTTTAGATTTTAATCATAATACTTTAGAAAGAAGTAATAAAGATAGTAAAATAATATTTGATTTTAAGAAAGAAATGTGCTTTATTGTAGAAGAAACTTATAATGTAGAATTTAAAATTTTAGTAATTGATCTTATTATTAATAAAAATTATTTTTATGTAAAATATCAAATAGAAAAAGATTTATTTGAGATAGAAATAAAATTAATATAAATATTTTGGAGGATTTTATGAAAGAAATAAAAAAAGAAGATGTGTTAGATTTATCTTATAAAGATATTACTTTTTTAATACTTGAAAAAGAAAAAAAAGGAATGAATACTTTAGATTTATTCACTAAAATAGTTACTCTTTTAGAACTTCCTACGTCCACTATTGAAAATAAAATAGCAGATTATTATACTAGTTTAGCTACTGATAAACGTTTTATACTAGTTGATGGCATTTGGGATCTAAGAAAGAGACATACATCAGATAAAATTATAGTTGATGAAACTTTAGAAGATGACGAGGAAACTGATCTAGATGAAGGACATGAAGATATGGATACTTTAGAAGATGAATATGGAGATGAATATACAGATGATTCATCAGTTGAAGATGGTTTTGATGATGAAGATGATGATTTATCTGATTTAGTTGTTCTTGACGAAGAAGATTTAAATGAATAAGAGGAATATATGATTGAAAGATTAGAATTAACAGAAAAAAGATATAATGAAATACAAGAGCTTTTAATGGATCCTGGTATAATAAGTGATATTAAAAAATCTCGTGAACTATCAATTGAAGCATCTAATTTAGAAGATATAGTCGTTTGTTATCATAAATATAAAAGAGTATTAAGTGATCTAGAAGAAGCAAAATTAATGTTAAAGGATATTGAATTAAAGGAATTTGCTCTTGAAGAAATAGAAAGATTAGAACATGAAAAAGAAGTATTAGATAACTCGCTTGAAATACTTTTAATACCTAAAGATAAAAATGATAGTAAGAATGTAATTATTGAAATTAGAGGAGCAGCTGGTGGAGACGAAGGAAATATATTTGCAGGAGATTTGTTTAGAATGTATGAAAAATATGCTCTTAAACAAGGATTTCAAATTGAAGTATTAAACTCTATGGAAGGTGCAAGTGGTGGATTTACTTTAATTGAATTTATGGTTAAAGGAAAAAATGTCTATTCAAAACTTAAATATGAAAGTGGATCTCATAGAGTACAACGTGTTCCAGTTACAGAAGCAAATGGACGTATTCAAACATCAACTGCTACAGTTCTTGTAATGCCAGAAGCAGATGAGGTTGATATTGATATTAAAGAAAGTGATATCAGGGTAGATATCACACGAAGTAGTGGAGCAGGAGGACAGCATGTAAATACAACAGATAGTGCTGTACGTATGACTCATATTCCAACAGGAATAGTTGTATTTAGTCAAACTCAAAGAAGTCAAATTCAAAATCGTGAAAAAGCATATCAAATTTTAAAAAGTCGTGTATATGATTATTATCAAAGTATTGAAGAAGAAAAAAATGACAAAATGCGAAAGAGTAAGATTGGAACAGGAGATCGATCTGAAAAAATTAGAACATATAATTATCCACAAAATCGTGTAACTGATCATCGAATAGGTTTTACTACCAAACAACTTGATCGAGTTATGGAAGGAGAATTAGATGAAATCATTGAAGCTTTAACAGTCGAAGATCAAAAAAGAAAACTTGAGGTCGAAAGTGACAGTTGAAGAATTACTTCTTGAAGGAAATAAATATATTCATAAAGATCAAAGTAAATTAATTTTAGCAACTATTTTAGAATATGATTTTTTAGAATTAACATTTCATTTAAAAGATATTATTGAAAATGATAAAGTTTTAAAATTTAGAGAATGTATTAATAATATAAAAAAAGGCATTCCAATTCAATATGCATTAAAAAATACTAACTTTTATGGATTAGATTTTTATGTTGATTCAAGGGTTTTAATTCCTAGATTTGAAACAGAAGAACTGGTTTATAATACTAATAATTACATAAATAAGTATTTTCAAGAAGATAGCAAAGTTCTTGATTTATGTGCAGGATCAGGATGTATTGGGCTTACTTTAAAACATTTAAATAATAAATTAGATTTAACATTAAGTGATTTATCACCATATGCTTTAGAAGTATGTGATATAAATAGAAAAAAATTTAATTTAAATGTAAAACTTAAAGAATCAGATTTATTTACAAATATTGATGAAAAGTTTGATGTTATAATTTCCAATCCACCTTATGTTAGTGAACGTGATGAAATAGATAGTTTAGTTTTAAATAACGAACCATCTATTGCATTATTTGCAAACAATGATGGGCTTGAGTTTTATGAAAGAATTTTAATGGTTTGTGAATCTTATTTAAATAATAAATATTTAATAGCATTTGAAATAGGAGAAAGTCAAAAAGATAAAGTATTATTACTTATAGATAAATATTTAAAAAATGTCAAAGTTATTACTAAAAAAGATATGTCTAAACGTGATAGAATGGTATTTATATTTAAAAATATTATAATAAATGAATAAAATTAGAAAAATCACTCATTATTAAAGTAAAGGGTGATTTTTTTGAAAACAAAAACAATTATTTTAGTAATTA
>CACZOV010000103.1 GCA_902782915.1 uncultured Erysipelotrichaceae bacterium
GGAGATATAAGAAGGGTATTGATTGCTATGTCTGAAACTGAAGATATAGTAGGAGAGCTTGTAAACTATAGATTTAATACAACAAGTGATTTAGACGGACATACAGTTGGTAATTTATTATTAACTGCTGCTTCAAATATAAATGGAAACATGAGTAGAGGTATCAAAAGTTTATCTAAAGTTTTAAATTTAAAAGGAAAAGTTATTCCTTTATCTGAAGAAAGTGAAATAACTTTAATGGCTGAGATGGAAGATTCATCTATTGTTGAAGGAGAGCACAATATAACTCAGTGTAGTAAAAAAATTAAAAGAGTTTTTTATAAAAAAGAACCTAAAGTAAGTAAAGATGCTATAAAAGCAATACGGGATGCTGATTTAATAGTTCTTAGTATGGGAAGTATTTATACCAGTATTATTCCTAATTTGATCTGTAAAGAAATTAAAACAGCAATTGATTCATCAAAAGCTGATATTATGTATGTATGTAATATTGTAACTCAACCAGGAGAAACAGATGATTTTAAAGCAAGTGATCATATTAATTTATTAAATAGTTATTTAGGAGAAAAAAAGATAAAAGTTGGTATTTTTAATAAAGAAGAAATGGATCCATTACTAGTAAAAAAATATGAAACAGAAGAACAAAAAGATCCAGTTATTTTAGATAAAGAAAACTTAAATAATATAGAAATAATAGAAGATGATTTAATTGAAAGTCGCGAGGGAGTTTTTAGACATGATACAATAAGACTAGGTTTTCAAATACTTGCATATTTATTAAATAAAAAGTAGGTGATATAATGAAAAGAGTTAGTGTTGGTAAATTTATAGGTTTTATTGGACTATGTATTTTTGTTGTTGGTATTAGCTACATTGTAACAAAATATTTAGACAAGAATTTATATTTAAATACTAATCTTTTAGTAACATTTGAAGATACTAGGGAGTTTACTATTGAAAACATGAATAAAATGTCTAAAGAAGAAGCAGAAAAAGAATATCCAAATAAATTTACAGTTGAAAATAAAAGTTTAAAGAATGTAGAATATACTATTCTTTTAAAAGAAATTAGTCCATCTTCTAAAGAAAAAATAAATTATATTTTGTATTTAAATGATAAAGAAGTTAAGGAAGGAAAACTATCAGAAATAGATGATGTTTTATATACAACTTCTATTTCATTAAAAAAAACAGATACTTATAAATTATATTTGTATTATAGAGAAACAGATGATTCAGAATTTAAATACTCTATAGAAATAACCTCAAAGTAGGTGGAATATGAATAAAACTAAATTAGAAAAAGCAATTGGAGATGGAAATATAGTAATTCCTCTTTATATTTTAAAATGTTTTAAACAATTAAATTTAACTATGGATGAATTCATGTTTTTGATGTATTTATATAATAAACAAGATAAAATAGATTTCAATCCTGAAAAAATAGCAAGTGATATGAATATTGATTTAATGGAAGTAATGGGTTATATTTCAGTATTATCTGATAAAGGGTATTTATCTCTTGATATATTAAAGTCTGAAAATAATATTTTAGAAGAAGTAATTAATTTATCTCATTTTTATGAAAAGATAAGTATGATTCTTTTAAATAATAATGGAGAAGAAACTATAGAAAGTACGAATATTTTACAATATGTTGAAAGAGAACTTGGAAGAAGTATAAGTAATATTGAAATAGAAATGATTGAAGGATGGATAAAAAATAATATAAGTGAAGACTTAATTAAAGAAGCAATAAAAATTGCTATTAATGATGGGGTATATAGTCTAAAATATATTGATAGAATTTTATTTGATTGGAAAGCTAGAGGATATCGAGATCTTAATGATCTTCATCAAGAAATTAAAAATAATGATACTATAGAAAGTATTGATTTAGATGCATGGAATTGGTTGGATGATGAAGAAGAATATATTACAAATTAATACTTATTTAGATGAATTATATCCAAATCCTTTATGTGAATTAAATTATAATAAAGATTACGAATTAGTTCTTGCAGTTATGCTATCCGCTCAAACAACAGATAAGGGAGTTAATAAAGTAACAAATATTTTGTTTTCAAAATATAATAGTTTAGAAAAGTTAAGAGATGCAGATATTTTTGAATTAAAAAATATAATTAGACCTATAGGTAATTTTAATAAAAAATCTAAAAATATTAAAGAAATATCTAAATCTTTGTTAGAAAATTATAATGGAATTGTTCCTAAAACACATGAAGAGCTTGAAACTTTGAGTGGAATAGGTAGAAAAAGTGCTAATGTCATTCTAGGAGAACTTTTTAATATTCCATCATTTGCAGTAGATACTCATGTAATTAGAGTATCAAATAGATTAAATTTAGTATCAAGTAATGATCCATTAATTATTGAACAACAGTTAATGAATTTATTTCCTAGAAAAACTTGGAATAAACTACACAAGCAATTTGTTTTATTTGGTAGATACCATTGTAAAGCTGTAAAACCAGATTGCTTGAATTGTAAATTAAAAAATATATGTCAAAATGTCTTAAAAGATCATACTAAATAAAAAAATTAGAAAAGAAATAATTACTAAAGGAATAGTTAATTGTTTCTTTTTAAATTTACTTTTTAAAAGAAAATAAATTTGATAGTAAATAAGAAGAAGTAAGAAAAAGAAAAAATATAAATAATTTATGGTAAATATAATTTCAATTCTTTCTATAAAACCTAATAAATTTACTTTTTTAAATATATCAACATATGGATACTTTAAATAGTTTATTAGTACTCCTAAGATGGATGTACTTAATAAATAGTTTAATATATTAAAACTTGATGATATCAGTAAATCTTTTATTTTAAATTTAGTATTTGTAGTTGGATAAACTAAAAAATAGCCATAAATTAAAGAAAGAGAATAAGTAATAGTATTAAAAAATAAATTATTTGTTGTAAGAATAAATTTATTAATATTATTTATTTTGACATAAAAAATTGCTAATAAAAGACCTAATAAAGTTATAAAAAATAGAAAGTAAGACGATAATATAATAACTTTTATAATTGTATGATATCCTTTATTTCCTAAGAAAAAAATAGTTAAAAGAAGAGTAAAACCAATTATTATAATAGAATAATTTCTTAAAATATTATCTCCTATAAAATAGCTTATTTTATTTAAATAATAAGTAAGTAAAAAAATAGATAAGAAAAAGATAAAAAGTTTAGTTATTTTAAATCGATAAATATTTATTTTTTCAAAAAGTAAAATAGTAAAAAGTGATATAAGAGATCCAATTATTATTGATAAAAATGATAAATTATTATAATTTAATAAAAAAATTGCATGTAAGATAATAAAATACGCAATTCTATTTTCTAATTTGATTGGCTTCATAATCACCTCTAATTGTATTTTGAATAATAATATTTTTATTAGTAAAGTCTTTTATATTTTCTTTTAAAGATTCATTAAATAAAGTATTAAAATCTTTTTTAGTTAAATTACAATTGTTTTTTGTAATATTAATCTCATTTGTTATTAAGATTTTATTATTAAATTCATTAGTATTAGATGATAAAACATTAAAATATATATAATCATCTTTACATTTTAAATTTGATTTATATGAACCTATATTATTTAATAAATAGTTAATATATACTACTTGATCTGGTTTTATCAAAGTTTTTTTATTATGATAAAGTTTATTAACACCATTTATTTTTATTTTATCTTCTAGGATAATATTAGTTAAATAAATTGGCTTTTGCATAAAAAATGCTTCCATTAAATCAAACATAGTTGTATAAATTGATTTACTAGTTTCTTCATTAATTTTAATTAAATTATTAATACTTTTACGATGTGAATTTTTTAATATTTCTTTTATATCTTTAGCAGTTACAACTAAAAAGTCAGTTCTTGTATTTTTGTTATTTAAAAAGAAATTTATTATTTCCTTTAGATCATTTTCTTTAATAGATTCATCTATTATTAAAAGATCTAAATGTGATAAATATATTTTATAATCCAAAGTTAAACTTAATTTATCCATTATGTCAGGAATAGTTGATCCATATACTTCATAAAGCAAGGAATCTGAATTAATTTCATTTGATTCTAAAATAGATACTGTTAGTTTATAAGAGTCTTTTTTTTCTATTCCAATAGAATGAATTACTCCTAAAGAGTTTAATTCTGTATAAGAATTACAACCAGTTAATGTAAATATAATAATTAATATAATAACTTTTTTCATTAATAACCTCTCTTTTTATTATTGCTTAGAATGGGATTTCTATATTTTTTCTTACTACTAATTTTAAAAAATGCATCTTTTTGTTCTTTAAAATTAATAGGTGCAAATGGATATAAGTAATCTTTGTTCATACTTTTAGCACTAGAAAGATTTGTAATTATTAAAATATTTCCAAGAAAAATTCCGTAAAAACCAAATATACTTGAAAGAATAATAAAGATGAATCGGTACCATCTAATTGAATTAATTGCTTCAATACTTGACATTATCATTCCACTAATTGCACTAATTGCAACAACAATAATTAAAATAGGTGATACAATGCCTGCCTGAACAATAGCATCACCTAATACAATTCCTCCAAGAATAGAAATAGCACTTCCAATGGTTGATGGTATTCTAATATCACTTTCTCTTATAATTTCAAAGATAATAATCATTAAAATGCCTTCTAGAAAAGCTGGAAATGGAACATTTTGTCTTTGAAGACGAAAATTTAAGAGTAAATTAATTGGCATACTATCAGGATTATGAGTTGTTAATGAAATATAGATAGCAGGTAATGAAATTGAAATAAGAAAAGCTATAAATCTTATAAACCTTATAAATGTTGTATTAATTTCTTTTTGATAGTAATCATCACTTGTATGAAAGTAATCTAAAAAGAAAGTTGGTAAAATTAAAACTTCAGGACTGTTATCAACAATAAGTAAAATCTTTCCTTCTAAAAGAGAAAGAGAAGCAAGATCTGGTCTTTCAGTAGATTTTAAAGTTGGGAAAAAACTTTTTGATGTATTTAAATATCGTTTTACATAATTAGAATCTATTATTCCATCAATATTAATTTCTTTAAGTTTTTTATCTGTTTTAGAAATAAGATCACTTTTACATATTCCATTTATATATAAAAGTCCAACTTTAGTTTTAGTATATCTCCCTAGTTCATATGTTTTTACACATAAATTACTATCTTTAATTCTTCTTCTAATAAGTCCTAAATTAGTGTTATAGTGTTCTATAAAAGCATCCTTTGGACCAAGAATAGTTTTTTCATAATCAGCTTCCGTAACTCCTCTTGATAAATTGTTTCTTGTTTCAATACATAAAATGTTTTCATCTATTAATAAAATAGTAAATCCATTAAAAAGTCTTTCTTTTAAAGTTTTATAATCTTTTAAAAAACTAATATTATTAACAGGTAATAAGTTATAAATATAATTTATTAATTTAGTTTTATCTAAATAAGTTAAAGTAGTAAGTTTTTTTAAAATAAACTGATTAATATCACTTGCTGATGTAATTGTTTCAATATGAATTAAATAAATAGAATAGTTTGATAACTTAATTTCTTTTATAATCATATCATCAATATTTTCTTTTTCGTTTTTTAATAAATTTATATAGTTCATAGATCATCATCTTCCTTATTATTATTTTCTAAATCAAAAAAATAATACTAAAGTATTAATTGTTTAAAAATATGAATGTTTTTCATATTTTTAAACAATTAAATTATTATAAAATATGAAAAAAAATAAAATATTTTATTTTTTTTAAATTAATTTTTTTTTAGTATATTATAAAGAGAGATATATTTATATACTTTTCCTCTTGTTTTACCCCCAGTAATAAAATAGAAAAAGTAA
>CACZOV010000104.1 GCA_902782915.1 uncultured Erysipelotrichaceae bacterium
ATTAGAAGAATTAATTAATAATAATATTATAAATAGTGTTGGTAATAAACTTGCTTTTTATAAATTATCAAGTATAAATTTAAATGACAAAAAATATGTCAAAAAAATAAATATTAGATGACGGAAAAATTAATACTCTATTTCTTAAATATACTTCTTATTATAAAGTATCATAATAGAATCATTAGATTCAATCGTTAAAATCCAACCCACATCACATGTTTCGGTAATTTTGGTACACGAATTTTTGATACATAGAAAAAATGTACAAAACGTGTACCAAATTACTAAATTTATATTGATTTTTTTTAATTATTTTTAATTTTAGTAGAATTAAAATTGATTAAAAACAATTATTGAAACCCTTATAGTATATGGTATTTATTAGATAAAACGAATAAATCAAAACTACCCCTTGAAAAAACTCCAAAACCTTAGATGGGAGTTCGATTCTCTCATCCCCTGCCATTTAGAAAAAAAGCAAAACACTAACTTTCATTAATTAGTGTTTTTTTAATATAAATCTAGTTTTTCTTTAAATAATTAATTGCATCTTCTAAAGTTTCAACACTTACTAAATCAATTTTTAAATTAAAATCATTTTTGGCTTTTAAAGCTTCATCATAGTTTTTAGTTGGTACAAAGAAAATATCAGCTTTATCGTGGGATGCTCCAAGTAACTTATATTTTACTCCACCAATTTCTCCAACATGTCCCTCTTGATCAATCGTTCCTGTTCCAACAATTTTTCGTCCTTTAGTTAAATCTTCACTTATAAGTCTATCATAAATTGCAAGGGATAGCATTAATCCACCAGATGGTCCAGATTCATTCCAATGAAATGTTAAATTAATTTTAGGATCTACTTCATAGTCATATGTATTAACAAGATAAAGTCCAATAATTTTTTCATTATTTATTTCTTTTAACACAGCATAGCAAGTAATTTCTTTAAAATTTCTTTCCACCTTAACTGTTAATTTTTCTCCTACATTTAAACTTTTTAAGTATTCTTTATATTCTGAATTGTTCTTAATTTTGATTCCGTTAACACTTATTAATGTATCTCCAACCTCAATATCAGTATCACTTTCAGGACTTTTATAAATTACTTTATAATTTGATTGTCTTATCTCAATTTTTTTACCTGCCAACTTATAAGCATTAATAATTGCATGATCATTTGCTTCTTCTAAATATAATTTTTCTCGTTTGTCTATATCTTTTTGACTTTCTTGATCATTTAATTTTACTTCACTTATATTTTCTAAATCCCATGATTTAATAATTAAACTAAGTAAATATGTCGGAATAGTTGCATGCATTTCTTTTACATAAGCCATATTATAAGATCCAGTTTCATTTCCTTCTAAGTCAATTCTTTTTTTTAGATCAATCGTTCCTCCTCCAATATAAATATAAAAAGGAAGTCGATATGTTAAGATAACAAAAACTAAAATATAAATTAATAACTCTTTATAATTTTCTTTAATAAAACTCTTTATTTTTTCATAAACTTTATTAAACATGATATCACCTTCTAAATTATAGCAAAAATAAGGATATTTATGAATAAAAAATATAAAAATAATATAATTATTATAAGTTTACTTATTATTTTATTTGAAGTATTTGATCATACAAATACTATAAAAACAACTATTATAAATAGTTCTAAGATTTGGTTTTATAACTTAATACCAAGTATTTTTCCTATGTATATTTTACTTGATCTATTCATTAATTATAATGTTTTAGATACAATTTATTTTCTTTTTAAACCTATTAAAAAATTATTAAATTTAACTAAGGAATCATCCTACATTTTTTTATTATCTATTCTATCAGGATTTCCTAGTAATAGTAAATATATTTATTCATTTTTAGTTTCTAAAAATATTAGTTTAAATGATGCTAATCATTTACTTTTATTTACTCATTTTTCTAATCCAATCTTTATTTTAGAAAGTATAGGAGGATTTTTAAATAATAAAAAAATAGCTTTTTTTATTTTAATAAGTCATTATTTAGGAAACTTTATAATAGCTTTTATCTATCAAAATAAAAGTATTAGTTTAGAATCAAAAATAAAAAAGAAAGAAAAAAATAGTTTTGTAACTACTTTAACTTCTTCTATTTATAATACTATAAAAGTTCTAATACTACTTTATGGAATTATTACTATATTTATGATAATAACTTCTTTAATAAAAGTTAATTTTAATTTAAATCCATTTTTTAATTCTATTTTATGTGGAATTTTAGAAATGACAAGCGGAATATACTATGTATCTTTTTTATCTATTCCAATTCTTTATAAAAGTATTATTATTACTTTCTTTTTATCATTTGGAGGAATATGTATTCATATGCAAGTTATGAGTATTTTAAGTGATTATAAAATAAATTATTTATCATATTTTAAAGCAAGAATTATTCATGCTTTAATATCTTGCAGTATTTTATTTATAATTTTAAAATTATTTTGATATTATAAAATGTAATTTAATAGGCTCTTTTATATTTTTATGAGAAAAGACTATATCTAAACCATAATAATTAGATTCTTCTTCTAAATCGCTTGGATAAGTACTTACTCCATCAAAAGTTACTAAAGATCCTAAACTTCCTGGAACTAAATATTCTATTCCATCATAAATGATCCCAACTTCATGAATTATTGTTCCGTTTCTTTGAACATTTCGATCAATTATTTCTAAAGTAATTGTACTATTATCTTTTCTTGTTAGTATATATTTATTATCATCATTTTCTAGTTTTATAACTTCATTTCCATTTTCTAAAATATCATCATATATAACTTTAGTTACTGTATTTTTATAATTCATTATATCAGTAATTGTTTGTTCTTCAACACTCTTATCACGATATACATATGTAACACTTGTAATAGTTGCCATTATTGTAATTACAATAGCCATTGTTAAAATAAGTTCAATTGTTGTAAATCCTTTTTTATTCATATTCCACCTCGATTATATATTATATTATATAATAAGTATTCTAAAAAGTAAATTTATTTTAAATTAAAAGAAAAGTTATCTTTCTAACTCTTCTTCTATTCTTATAAGTTCATTATATTTACAAATTCTATCAGTTCTTGACATTGATCCAGTTTTAATCTGTCCTAGATCAAGTCCAACTGCAAGGGATGAAATTGTTGTATCCTCTGTTTCACCACTTCGATGTGAAATAATTGTTTTATAACCATTTTTTCTGGCAAGCTCTATTGTTTCAAGTGTTTCAGTAATTGTTCCAATTTGATTTACTTTTAATAAAATAGCATTTCCTGCATGATTATCAATTCCCATTTGAAGACATTTTTTATTAGTTACAAATAAATCATCTCCCACTAATTGAACTTTATCTCCTAACTTTTCAGTTATTTTTCTAAAGCCTTCCCAGTCATTTTCATCAACTGGATCTTCAATAGAAATAATAGGATATTTATTTACTAATTCTTGATAAAAATCAATTAGTTCATCTGTTGAAAGTATTTTTCCTTCACCTGTTAATTCATATTTTCCATCTTTATAAAACTCACTGGCAGCAACATCAATTGCAAGACAAACATCCTCACCGGGAATATATCCTGCTTTCTTTATAGCTTCCATAATTAAATCAAATCCTTCTTGATTACTATTCAAATCTGGTGCAAATCCTCCTTCATCTCCAACTCCAGTTGATAAATTTCTTTCGTTTAAAACTTTTTTTAAATGATGAAATACTTCTGCACCTACTCTTATTCTTTCTTTAATAGTATCACGCATTGGAATAATCATAAATTCTTGAAAATCAAGTTTGTTATCAGCATGACATCCACCATTAATAATATTCATCATAGGTCTTGGTAAAGTTCTACCATTTCCAACATATTTATATAAAGGAATTCCTTCTGATATAGCACTTGCTTTCATTGCAGCCATTGAAATTCCAAGAATCGCATTTGCTCCAAACTTAGACTTGGTTTCGGTTCCATCAAGTTCGATCATTCGATAATCAAGTGTTTTTTGATCTTTTGCATCCATTCCAATCACAAGATCTCGTAAAGGTCCATTTACATTAGCAACCGCTTTTAAAACACCTTTTCCTAAATATCTTTCCCCACCATCACGAAGCTCTAAAGCTTCTCTTTCTCCAGTTGATGCTCCACTTGGAACTGATGCACGACCTACTACTCCATTTTCTAAGATGACATCAACTTCAACAGTTGGATTACCCCTTGAATCAAGTATTTCGCGTCCTATAACATTTTTAATTTTCATAATATCTCCTATCTATTTATTCTTACTCTTTATTTCTTGTAATTCAAATCGTTTTTTTTGTAAAACTTTTGGATATTTTTCACGATCTACTTCTGATATAAACATATCATATGGTCTAGCATACAAAAGTCCATCTCCATATAATGCTCTATAAATAACTAATTTTTCTTTTGTTTCAGAATGAATTGCTATATCTAAAACTAAATAATAATCTCCTTTAAAATGCTTATAAACTCTATTTTTTATAACTTCCATTTTTAAACTCCTTAACATATTTTTTAAATTCTGCTCCTCTTTCTTCACATTCTTTATATTGATCCCAAGAAGCACTAGCAGGACTTAGTAATATAATATCTTTTGCAGTTGCTAGTTCAATACTTTTTTGAAAACCATCTTTTAAATGTTCATATATAAAGTTTTCAATATGGTTATTATTAGCAAACTCCCTTACTCTTTCTCTACACTCTCCTATTCCAATAATTACTTTAACATATTTTAAATATGGTTTTAATTCATTAAAATCTTGTCCTCTTTCAAGTCCACCTAAAAATAGTATAATTGGATCATTAAAAGAAGATAAAGCAATTTGAGTACATTTAATATTAGTTGCTTCAGTATCATTATAAAATCTAATGTTCATAACTTCATCTACATATTCAAGTCTATGTTCAACTCCTTTAAAATCTTTTAAAACCTTTCTTATAACTTCATTACTTACATTAAACTCTTTAGCAATCGTAATAGCACATAAAGCATTAGATACATTATGATCACCTTTTAAGAACATTTCAGATCTATCCATTATAAAATTATCTTTATAATAGAATTTATTATCTTTATAATAACTATCTTTTTTTTTTTTTTTATAAACATACATCTTTTTAGATTTAATATCATTATTTTCTAAACTATCTAAGTTATCATAATTAAGAATTGCTAAATCACTACTTGTTTGATTTTTAAATAACTTAAATTTAACATTTTTATAGTTTTCATAACTTCCAAAGAAATCTATATGAGCAGGACTTAAATTAGTAAGAAGAGCAATATTGGGTTTAAAATCAATGATATTCGCAAGTTGTTGACATGAAATTTCACTAACTATAATATCTCCACTTTTTACCTTATCTAATATACTACAAATAGGATATCCAATATTTCCAGCAAGATGTACAGGAAGATTTGCACTTTTTAAAATATTATAAGTTAATGTTGTTGTTGTTGTTTTTCCATTTGATCCTGTAATTGATATTATTGTAACATCTTTTGGTAACAAGTGATATGCAAGTTCTACTTCATTTATAACTGGTATATTTAATTTATTAGCAATTAATACATATTTATGATCGTTTCTAATGCCTGGATTTTTAATAATATAATCAAAAGTTTCATCAATTAAATCATCTGGATGACTTCCAAAAATACATGTTACTCCTAATTTTTTTAATTTTTTAATTTGTTCATGATTTAGTTTATCTGCACTATTATAATCATTTACAATAATTTCGCAATTTAACTTTTTTAATGTAAGACAAGCACTATAACCACTTCTCGCAAGTCCTAAAATTAATACTTTTTTATTTTCAAACATAATATTCTCCTTTTTATCTATAATACTATATTTTAATTATTTACATATTTATTTGACAGCAAATTAACATTTTTCATTTAATTATCTAAATGAACATCAAGTTGAGGATAAGGAATTGATATTTTATTTTTATCAAATTCAATTTTAATTGTTTCAAGTAATTCAAATCTTGCTTTCCAATAATCAGAATTTTTAACCCATATACGACATGTATATATTAAAGCACTATCTGCATGTTCTTTTAAAGCAATTAAAATTTCTTTATCATCTATTTTGTATTGACAATTATTTACTACATCAGTTAACACTTTCTTTACAAATTCTAAATTACTTTTATAATCAACAGTAACAGTTATATCTAATAACCTTTCAGGGTATCTTGAATAATTTATAACTGTACTATTTGATAAGTTTCCATTAGGAATTACAATCATTTTATTATCATATGTAGAAAGTGTAGTATGAAAGATATTAATTTCTTTAACCGTTCCAGAATACGTTCCATTATCAATAAAGTCACCTACTCTAAATGGTTTAAAAATCATAATCAAAACGCCACCAGCAATATTTGAAAGTCCTCCTTGTAAAGCAAGGCCAAGTGCAAGACCAATTGATCCTATTAAGGTAATAATAGAAGTCATCGGAATACCCAACTCTCCCGCACAAGTAATTATTACTATACTTTTTAGTAAAATACTTATACAACTTGCCAAAAAGCTACCAGTAGTTTTTTCTAATTTATTAAATCCTTTTCCCTTCTTAATTCTTTTTAAAAGAAAATTAATAAGCTTAAACCCAATAACCAATATTACAATAGCAATTAAACTTCTTTTAGCTATATCAATTAAACCAGTTATTAACTCTTCTGATATTTTTTCCATAAATCTCCTTATAACTACAATAATATTCTATCTTTTTTTACTTTAATTTGCAATACTAAATATATTTATTAACTCTGATTACCAAATTACCATTTTTAGTTTGTTTTATTACTCCAACATATTTATATTTACCATATTTTCTAATACTAAAAATATCATTTTCATGTAATTTATAAGAATTATTAGTTAAAATATTATAATTTAATAATATATCTTTATTTTTCATTAAATCTTTTATTTTATTTCTATTTACTCCTATTAAATGAGAAATAATTGTATCAATTCTTTCACTTGATACAATTAAATCTTGTCCAAGATAACTTCTTTTAAAATCTTTTAATAAATTAATATCTCTTTCTTCTAAAGTAATATTTGTTTTTTTTATACTATGAAAATGATTTAAAAAATATTTTTTTATTTCATCAAGAACATATATATAATAGTGATTTTCTGTAATTATAATATCACCAAACATACTTTGATCTATTCCTAAAGAAAAAACTGATCCTAAAATATCTCTATGTTCTAATTTATCTTTACTTATAATTTCAAGTAAAGCTACTTGAGGCTTTATATCTTTATAAAAAATTACTTTTTCTGAATCAAGATATGGATAATAAACAAAATATTCATTTTTCTTTAGTTTACTTTTTACATCATTTTGAATTTTAGAATCTAAAAATCTAGTTGGATAACCATTTCTAATTTTTTCAAGATTTTTTATTATTTCATAATTATTATTCATATTCTTTATCCTTTCAACTAGAAAATATTATATCAAAAAAAATGTACAATATAAAATATTGTACAAATTCCTATCCCATTACCTGTCCACCATTTATATGAAATACTTGACCAGTTACATAACTTGAATCAGTTGATGCTAAAAAGACAAATGTTGGTGCAAGTTCATAAGGGTTGGCTCCTCTTGCCATTGCTGCATCACTTCCAAGTGATGGTATTTTTTCTTTAACCCAACAAGCAGGTTGCAATGGTGTCCAAAAAAATCCTGGCGCTATGGCATTTACTCTTATATTTTTTAAAGCTAAATTTCTAGCTAAAGATCTTGTAAATCCAACAATTGCACCTTTAGTTGTAACATAATCAATTAACTGAGGATCACCATAAAAAGTTGTAACACTTGATAAATTAATAATACTCGCGCCACTCCTTAAATGTGGTAATACTTCTCTTGTTAAATAAAACATCCCATATACATTTACTTTCATTGTTAAATCAAATTGTTCATCGCTTATACATTCTAAAGTATCTTGTTGATATTGTACACCTGCATTATTAACTAAAATATCAATTTTACCAAATCTTTTTAAAGTTTTATCCACAATTTCTGTTGAAAACTTGCGTGAAGAAAGATCTCCTTTAATTAATAAACATTCACCACCAATACTTTCAATATAGTTTTTAGTATCCATAGCATCTCTTGTTTCATTTAAATAAACTATTACTACTTTTGCCATCTCTTTAACATAAGCTATGCTGCATGCTCGACCGAGTCCACTATCTCCACCAGTTATAATTGCAACTTTTCCTTTTAACTTTCCACTACCTTTATAATTTGGATTATCAAATATAGGAAGTGGTCTCATTACATATTCCATACCTGGTTGATTTGGTTGACTTTGTTCTGGTGCCATTATATTATAAACAATACTCTTTATTCCTTTTTTTCCATAGTAATTATAAAACGTATTTCCAAATTTATAATCAGGTTTTTGATTATTCATATTATCACCAGTTAAGTATATGAACAATCTTAATAAATATTTCTTAATTATAAATTGTCTGTTCTGTTCTTGCTATTGCAAAAGTAGTTAAAAAAGCTAAATCTAGATTTTCTTCAGTTGTTATAACATTAAAGAAATAATGACTTGCTATAATTGAATTTTTAGGAGAAGACATAATAATTGTAGCCATTTCTTTTCCTTCAAGACTTACTTCATAAGTCATACCTATACTTTTATTTGATAAATTTGATTTTATTCTTATGCCTTTTTCATGTAAAAAATCCCAAATATTTTTTCCATCATATTTAAAAGATGATTTTGTAGAAAACATTTCAAAAAGTCCTGATTGCTCTGATGTAATAGTTTGACTCACCTTGTGTTCTTCACTTAAATTTGAAATATGATTAATAAAATTAAATACCATAGAACCAATTAAAGGTTGCTTAAGCATTTTAGCTTCATATACAATATTTTTATTTTCATCTTCCATAAAAAAGCCTTGTTTTAAAAACTTTTTCTCAGGTTGAAAAAAGTATGTTTTAGTTTCCATTTGACCATCCTTTCTCTTGATTTTTTAACATCTTAATTTTCTTTACTGTCTTTATAATATTAATTATTCCACCAACAAGCGAAATAATACCAAGCACTAATAATGCAATAGGCCAGATCATATTAATTGGTTGAGCAATTTCACTAGGATTAGTTGGATTATAAGAAATTGTTACTCTATCACCTGCTTTATATCCTGAAAATACTCCATATTCCTCATTATATTCTTTACCATCTACTGTATATTTTACATAAACAGTATAAGTTGCATCATAATGCGTATCATTATCGTAATATGCATCTTGATATAATTCCGTTTTACTAACAACTGCATCAATTTTAATATAATCTTTAGTATTTTTAATACCAAAAAACATAAAACCACCTACAACAATAAGAATAATACCAAGTGGTATAAAGAATCTTCCAAAACCAGACTCCCTAAAAAAGATAAAAAAATTATTCATTTTACTCCTCACTTTCTTTATTTATCCAAAATAATTATAACACAATATTAAATAAAAGTATTT
Source organism: uncultured Erysipelotrichaceae bacterium (assembly GCA_902782915.1). Next base: position 9,583 of record CACZOV010000104.1, read on the forward strand.
TATTTAAATAATTAAACATTATTTTTACACATCAATTCATTATCAAATGACATACTATAATCTCCAATATATATATCATAATTACCAACTATTGTGTTACATTTAATTAAAGTAATATCATATTCAAGTGATTTATAAATAGTTGTTCCACCATCTTTTAAAGTATCTTGATATTCTAAAATATCAGTTATATGTTTCAAACTATCATAAAAAGTTTGATAAGACTTTATCAAATAATTTTTTAATGATATTTTATTATTATCCGTAATGTAGTATACATCATCTAATTTACTAGATAAATAAATTATTCTATTATCTTTTTTTAAATAAATATTAAATTTATTATTTTCTCGATTTGATTTAACTACTTCTAACTTAATAGACTTTAAATTAATTACAAAATTAGCATATAATGTTTTTGATTTATCTTCTAAATTATCTTTTAGAAATATTTTTTTAACTAATCGATATTTCCCATCTGATAACTCATTATATCCAATCATCCAATCTATATTTAACTCTTTTTCTTCATTTAATTTAAGAGTATATATAACTGAATTCCAAACTAACGGATCACCTGTAATAGTTTTAACTTCTATCCATTTATTATTTTCATATTTTTCAATAGAGTATTCATTTCCATACCAATATTCATTTCCACTATTATTTTTTAATATAAAAGTTGCACCTTTTGATGTAAGCGTACCATCTTTTACTGATAATGTAACATCTTTTTCTTCTTTTATTTCATCATTTTTCCCGCATACTAATTCACTAGAACAAGTAAAATTTTTTATAACAGTTTTATTTTTCATATTACCACAATGATATGTATCAACCAAAATACCAGTTTTTTTCATACATTTTGTTTCTATTCCTAAAACTACATTATTATTAAATACTAATGCTTGTAAAGAATCAACTATTATTATTCCAATCAAAACTAAAATAATAATTAAAATAATTTTAAATCTTTTCTTCATAATTCTCCTTTTAACCTATAAATTTATTATAAATCATACCAGTACCATAATCTAGAAATAAGTATTAATATTAACATTACTATTTAAATTTGTTTCACATAATCATTTTTTTAAAGTATTTTCTCTTAATAATATATTTTCTTTATTATCATTTTTTCAACATCCAGTTAGGATAATAATAAGAAAAATTAATATATAGTTTTTGTTTTTTTTCAAATTTCTTAAAAAATATAATATATAAAAGATAAGATGTTAAATTTCAATATCTTAATCTTCTATTTAATTATTTATTTAAATAGTATTTTCCATCTTTCGTTCTTACTAATACTTTTTTATTTATCAATCTTTCATTTATTTTATTAAATCCATTAGGATTAATAATTCCTGCCTCAGCAAATGTTTTAGCTGTTTCCTCAAAGAAAGCATTACACTCTGTTAATTTTTTAATTATTAAATTTTTCCTTATTAATGGAATTGGTGGAAAGAACATCATTATCACCTCTCTTTTTCTACTCTTTATCTTTTAATACTAAGATTAATTATTCTTTAATAATTCATAGGTTGTATTTAAATTTTTATCAATAGTTACTTTATATAAATACCTTGTTTGATTTCCTGAATTATGTTCTCTAAATATGACTTCAAGATTAGATGTACCACTTTCCTTAGGAATTAAATATAAATTGATCTTATATTTATAATTATCTATATCAAAAAAAGAATTTCTATTATCAAATTTAACTTCTAAATCATTTTCATTACCAACAAATGCTTTAGTTTCTGGTGATCCACATACATCATTATCACAATTTATATTAATATTAAAACTAATTTTATTATATTTGTCTTCCTCATAATATTTAATTTTATATTCTTCTAATTTTAATTTAATCTTATTAATATCAATATTATATTTAAAATCTTTTGTATTAAGTATATCTTTAACTAAATATTTCTCCTCATCATTAATAATAGCATATACATTATTACTCTTTATACAAGGAAAATAGTAAGTTCTAAAATTATCTTCATAAAACTTTTCTAATGCTTCAGCACAAGTTTCAGTTTTATCAATAATCTCAATTTTGGGATTTATTCTTTTCATATAATCATCTAAATTTTTATTATATATCTTATTGCGATAAGCAACTAATAATATAATTACTAGTATAACAATAGATAAACAACTAAATATTATAATATAACTTTTTTTAGATATTTTGTTTTCTTCTAATAAAAATATATTTTTAATTAAATTATTTACTGATTTTATTTTAATAATTCCATATAGAATTAATGCACCAGTTAAATTTAAAATTAAATCATCAATATCAAATCTTCCAGAAG
>CACZOV010000105.1 GCA_902782915.1 uncultured Erysipelotrichaceae bacterium
TGTAATTCATAAGCATTATATACATTTTCCATTAATGAAATAACTGTCATTGGTCCTACTCCTTTAGGAACTGGTGTCATTAAAGATGCTTTCTCAAATACAGAATCATCAACATCTCCATAAATTATTCCATCTACTCGGTTAATTCCAACATCAACAATAATACTATTATCTTTTACCATATCTTTAGTAATTAGTCCTTTTTTTCCTACCGCAACTATTAAAATATCAGCCTCTTTTGTATATCTTTCTAAATTCTTTGTTTTTGAGTGACAAATTGTAACAGTTGCATTTTGATTTAATAATAGATGAAATAAAGGAAGACCAACTAATTTACTTCTTCCAACTATTACAACATTTTGTAATAAATCAACTTTGTATGTATTAAGAAGTGTTAAAATTCCTTTTGGAGTACAAGGAACTATACATTCTTCATTTTTAACTAATTTTAAAAAGTTTTCATTCGTAAGACCATCTACATCTTTTAATGGTGAAACTGTATTTACAATTTTTTCTCGATCTAAGTAAGATGGAAGTGGAAGTTGAATAATAATTCCTGTTATATTAGAATCATCATTTAGTTTTTTTATTTCTTCAATTAAATATTCTTCTTTTACAGTATCAAAATGCTTGTTTATAAAATTATATCCAATCATTTTAGCCATCTTTTCTTTTTGCTTTATATATATTTCACTTGCTGAGTTTGCTCCTACACTAATAACTACTAGTGTTAACTTTTCATTTAAATTTTCTACTTTTTTTATTAACTCTTCTTTTAATTCTAAACTTAACTGTTTTCCATCCATTATTTTATTCATAGTTATTTAATTCCTTTCTCAATTTTTTATAATCTTTTAAAACACTTTCAACTAAATTCCAAAATTCTTTTGAGTGATTAGGATATACTAAATGTGATAATTCATGTACAATTACATAATCTAAATATTTAATATCCTTTTTAATGAGTTCTAAATTCAAAGTAACTCTTTTGGTTTTTACATTGCAAACTCCCCATCTTGTTTTCATACTTCGAATAGTAAGAGTTGGATATGGTATTTTTAAAGGAAAATCTTTATATATTTTATTCAATTCATCTTTAAAAATAATTAAAGCTTGTTTTTTTAACCATTTATCAAGCATATCTTTATTTTTAATAAAAATTTTATCACTTCCCAATATAATATCTTTATTATTTAAAATAATAATATCATATTTGTTTCCTAAATAGTAAAACTCTTCTTGTTTTTGTCTTTTTTTATTTATTTTATTAATCATTTTAAGAATGCTTTTTTGATTATTTTCAATTAATCTTAACAAGTCTTTTTCTTTTGTAAAATAATTTGTAGTAATGTAAATAGATAAATCATCTTTTACTCTTAAATAAGTATTCTTATTAGTTTTTTTTCTAATAATTATTACATTTATTTCTTGATCATTTAATTTGAATTTCATAAACACCTTAATTATTATACCATATATAAAAAGTATGATAAATACTATTTATCACACTTTTCACGATATCTATATTGTAAAATTTCTGAATTTTCTAATTTTGTATATCCATCAGGCATTTCACTTTCTAAGATATAGTCAGTATATATTGTATTCTTAGTTATTGTTCTTGATTGATAATAAGTTTTTGTAACATCTTTAGTAATAGTATCTTGATATTTATAATATGTAACGGTTTTATATGTTGTAACATTTTTACATGTTTTTTCTGTTTTATATGTACACTCAACTTTTCCAATTCCTAATGATTTACAGCTATAGGCTGAATTATCCCAACTAGAAAGTATTTTTGTATAAGTACTTCCCCCACTACATTTTTTAGTAGTTGTTGGAATTTTTTCGGTTCTTGATGTAATTACTCTTCCTTCTTTACTACTTGGTTTAGTAGTTGATTCTTTACTCCAGCTAGTTGTAGTTGTTTCACTTTCAACTTTATCAAACATTTGAACTTGTACGTTTTCATTACCAACAATTGGTGTTGTTGTAGGTGTACTCCAATCTGAATATGATACTTCTTCTTTGTATCCACGAACTAAAGTTCTTGTTTCTTGTTCTATATCAACTCCGTGAGGTGGATTATTTGTCCACTCAGAAAAATCTTTACAAACTTTTACTTGAGTACTTTCTTGATTTGAATTTACAGGAACTTTGTCACTTGTATCACTCGATTCATCAAATGAATTATCAGTTAATTCATTTGAATTATTATTTTCTAATTCAGTTATTAATTCATTTAAATTTGATACATATTTTTCTCCATTACAAGTTAAACAATTTCCTTCTAAATCATAATAATAAGATACAGTATCTCTCTTATCGGCACAGATTAAGTCAACTTGTAAAAGATAATCATTTAAATTTTTAGTTAAAGTTGATTTAGATGTATTATATGCACAAACATTACCATTTGAATCTTTTATACTATAAATTCTTTTTTCTTCAACTAATTTTTTTAAATTAATAGATAAAGTCTCTTTATTATTAGTTGGTAAATTATTTGTTTCTAAGAAATACTTCATACTTGCATCTCTAATGGCGTTTATATTTTCATTAAAGACTAAAGCACTATCTCTTTTAGAACTATTATCTATAGTATTCTTGGAAACATTACGATTTTTAATCTTAAAAAATAAAAAGATAAGCAAAACAATACATAAAACAACTAAAAATATTTTTAATAAAAATCTTAAATTAAATGGTTTTTTAGAATTGTTATTTTCTTCATAATCACTATAATCAAATTCATTTTCTTCAGTATACATATATATACCCCCTTTTGTAGTTACATATTATACACTAAAACCATTATTTTGTCAAGTAAAATGATAAAAACAAATAACATAGATATTTACAAAATCTATACTTTTATCTTTTTTATATTCATATATAAAATATATTTTTCATTAAAAAAACATTTCCTTTTTATCTAAGAAATGGCTTTTTTATAAATTTATATAAATTATCTTGTAATTCCTGCTTTGTTTAAAATCTCATCTTGTAAAGAAAACATAACTATTTCATCTTCTTTTTTCATATGATCATATCCAAGTAAATGAAGCATTCCATGAACTGATAAAAAGCAAAATTCTCGTATAAAAGAATGACCATATTCTATACTTTGACTATGAGCTTTTTCAATTGAAATATAAATATCCCCTAAAACCCTACTTTCTGGATTAAAAGTCTTATCATCTTCTAATGCAAAACTGATAACATCCGTTTCTCGATCAAGTCCTCGATATTTTTTATTAAGTTCATGAATAAATTTGTTATCGACAACAATAATATTAAATTCACATTGCTTTATATTTAATAGATCAAGTCCAATTTTTAAAACATTTTCAACCGTTTTAAAAACATCATCTAGATCTTCTTTAGTTTCATTAAATAATCCTATTTCCATACATACCTCACATCATCATATATAAAAGTATTACTATAAGAATAATAATTGCTGAAGTTAAAATTGTACTAATTGTCCTTTTAGACATTTTATCTGTAACAATTTCGAGTATTCTATAAATAAAATATCCAATCATTCCACCAACTAAGTTAAGTAAAATATCATCAACATCAAAACATCTTCCTATAACAAGTTGTACACATTCAATTGATAAACTAACTAAAAAGATTAGAAACAAAGCTATTCTTTTTTTATCAAGTCTTAAATAATAAGATGCAAAAAAACCATATGGCATAAAAAGTAAAATATTACCAACTACATTTTTATAAAATAAATTAGATCCTATTGAATATCTTGTTAATTCTTTAAATGGTATAAAATTATTTCCATAGGATATTACATCTTGATAAGTTACAATTTGAAAAAACATTAAAATATAAATAACAAAGATTAGTTTTAATAATTCTTCATAAACAATAAATCTCTTCTTATTTTTTATAACGTAAGTAATTCGTAAAGAAATTAATGCAATAATTGTTATTGCAACAATAGGCCACGTTGTTTCCATTACAAACATTACATCACTTGCTAATTTAAACATATTAACTCCTTATTTGTAAGATTTTATATAAAATTAAATAGACTACTTAGATTTTTCTTCAATTTTTCTTACATCAGTGATATTTTCATAAACTTTAAAGAAAATATCTACATCTATTGTACTATTATTTACAACAATTTTCAATTTTTTTTGTTCTAAAATTCTTGAATCTTTTGGAAGTTCATTTAAAAGTTTTTCACGAGCTATCTTTACACCTTCAATATATGCATCATCTATAGTATACAAATCATCTATTATAACTATTTCTTTTACCTCTTCTAAACTAAATTTAACTGGTATATATTTATGACTAAAAATATTAATTTCTTCTATCTCTTCATTTTGAAATTTTTTTCCTATTTTTATACTTTTATTAAAAAAATTAATATTTAACCTTTTTAAAGAATTTCCTGTATAGGATTTTTCATAATAAGCAAAAGGATAAGATACATGAACATTATACCAAGTTTCCCCATATATAGTAGCACTAGCATGTACTAAATCAACAACACTATCTTTATGAGTAATACTTCCTGTTACAATTATATCTCCTTTTTTTACATAATCATTTAATTTTTTTACAATACTCCCACTTCTTGCATCAATTGATAAAATAATAGCATTTTTTAAAGCAACTATATCAACAGGAGTTTTATCTTCTTCTAATTCTTTTATAACTCTCTGTTCAACATTTACAATATATCGAGTTCCGCTTCTTGTTATTTCAATCCAATCTATTTGATCTTTATTGTCTTTTATAATTTTCTTTTTAACTTCTTCTTTTTGATTAAAACTTTTTACAAATTTATATAAACTAATACCATTTTTTGAAAGTTCTTTTTTTACTAATTCTTCAATTTCTTTATTATTTGTTTTTATTTCAATTGAAAAAATTATATTTGATAAAAAGAATAAATATCCAAGAGAAAGAAAAAAGAAAATAAAAAAAAGAAGATTATTTTTAAATATATGTTTATATTTTATTAATCCTTTAAAATCAACTAGTTCTATTTCATAGATCTTTTGAAATTTCATGATTTTATCATAGTTTTCTTTATCAAGAGATAAATAATAAAAGTCACCTTTTCTTTTAATATTTAATATAGAAATAGAATAATGAATTAGTCTATTAAAATATTTTGAACTAACTTTTACAATATAAAGATCCATTATATCCCCTACAATTCTATAGATTTAATAATTCCACCAATTAATACTTCTCGATCAAGTAACTTTAATAAGGTTAAATCATTACCTTTTATTACTATTGTACTATCAATAGTTTTAAATATAATTTTAGATTCTGTAAGCAAAATAATATCATCAAAATTAACTATGTTTAGTTTACTATCTATATAATTTATTTTTAGTTTTTTAGAATTAATAAAATCTCTTAAATCATTCATCAATTTATTTTATGAAATTTTTGTAAAATTAGTACAAATTAAATTTATTTATGATAGAA
>CACZOV010000106.1 GCA_902782915.1 uncultured Erysipelotrichaceae bacterium
AGTAGCATTTCAAAGAAAGGCTACGAAGCAGGAATTTGACTTTGTCAAAATTCCTAACCCAGTAAGAATTATTTAAGTACACTTTATAAAAATATAGTTTTTTAGACAGCCAAAACGATATAAAATATAGTTCTAAAAGTAGTGAAATTAGATTTTAGGAGGATTTTAGAAATGAATAGTAGAATTACATATCACAAAGTTGGAGATTATTATATTCCAAATTTATATTTAGAAAAAGAAAATTATAAAAATGATTATCAAATTGGAAAATACGGACATTTAAGATTACAATATTTAAAAGAACATAAAAAAGCTAAATATACTATAATGCTTTTAGATGGTACTTTAAGAAAACATATTGTAGATACTGATATACAAGCTAAAGAAAGACTTGATATACTTATGATACAAATGCTAGATAAAAATCCTATTGATGAAAATTTAAAGAATACTGCCCCATTAAAATGGGTTGGGCTTATGAATAATTATAAGCATTCAGTTGAAGATATAATATATTCAGAACTAATTTATTATTAGTTAGTAAAAGGGTGAGTAAATTAAAATTTTTACTCACCCTAAATTAAGTATTGTTATTAACCATATTATAATTACTAATACTTTGTCAAGTGTGTGAAACCTCTTATTTTTCACACTCGTTTTGATTATTAGAAACTATTTTCTATCTATAATCTAAATTTGAACCACCTTTCTCATTATATAATTCTATTGCATAACTTGGATTACATCCTTCTAATAAATAACCTTTTATAGCATATTTTTGATATTTATTAAATACTTTTTTTAATATTTCTGATTCTTGTGGATTATCTGCTAAATGTATAATATTATCTAAAAAATAATTTTCAACTTTTTTCGAATATTCTTTTCTTAATAACTCTTTTATATTTCTAGCTTGAACACATTGCAAATTATCCTTTCTATCATATTTATAGATTGCATCTTCAATAACTATAGTAAAAGCTACAATTGTTGTATTATCATCTTTAAGCAATCTATCTATTTTCTCGTTAATATAACCATCACTCATAACATCTTCATCATGTTGATAACATTCAATAATAAAATCGGCATAGTTCTTTTTAAGATTATAAATTACTATTTGTTCTATCTTACTTTTTTTGGATAGTTCTAATAAAATTTCTCTATAATACTCTTTACAAGAACTCCAAAGTATTCCATTAGCTTTAAATTTTTTATCATCTTCCATTATTATATTTACTTATTTACATTACCTAACGTATTATAAGAATTCTCCTTTTTTTATTCATTTATAAAAGATTATATCACATATAAATGAAAATATCAATATTATGTTGACTTATTTGATTATTTATTATATAATACTATTGTAAACAAAATACATTTTATTAAAGGAGGACATTTTCAATGAAAAAAATTGTCAGAATTCTAAACATACGGAGACACAAAAAAGTAAGCTTTTTAGATGTGTGTGAAACCTTTGGAAACCGTTTACAACTTCTTTGTTCTAACACATTGCTAGTCGACATATCGTTCTCAGTTGGTGATCTTATCTCTTTTGAAGGATTAGAAACAGTTAACAATCGTGGAAAACCAATTATTGAAATTAAAGAAATCTACTGGCATAATTCTGCTATAATATGGAATTCTCCTAAAGGAATTCGTAATCCTTTAAAATCTTCTTTAGAAGAAATACGCTACAATGCTAGAAATGCTGGTAAACAACTGCAACTTTTTCAAGGTAGAATTCAAGTATTGAATTCAATAAAAGAACTTCTGATTTCTAACAATTATTTAGAAGTTAATTGTATGACTATTGAAGAACAACGTACTAGTGCAAAAAGACAGCCTCTGCATATTACTACAATCCATGACAATTCTCCATTATATTTAAGAATAACAATGGAAAATCAATTGAAACAATACTGTGCTGTTTTGTTACAATCAGTTTTTTCAATTGATAATGTATTCTATGATAAAGCTATTACAGCTAATGTCGATCGAGAAGTGTGCATTTTAGAATTAATATCTATTGAACACTCTTTAGATGAACTTATTTATTTAATAGTTCAAATAGAACATATTCTTCGCAATATCTTTTCAGAATTACATTTAGTGGACTTTGGCTACTCAATACCTGATGATATTGAAATTATAGAATATGAAAATTTAGCTGATAATATTATTAATTATTCTGCTTTTCAAAACACTATACTAAAACATGTTCCTGTTACTTCTCCTTTTGTAAGGAAATCATATGATGGACTTCGAACTGAATTTCAGTGGATTGTCAGAGGCAAAATGTTAGCTCATGGGTACGAAGATGAATTTGAATACGATAATTTATTGAATACTGTCAATAATCAAAAAACAAAGCTGGGATTAGATAATTGTAATCAGATGGATTATATGAAATATGCTATTCCAAGAACTACAAGTTTAGGACTTGGCTTTGATCAACTTTTGTATCGTTTTTGGAATCTAGAGCATATTATTAATATTTCTAATCCTATTGGTATTTATTTTGATTAATGATATTCTCCAATTTCTATACATTTAATTTTTTGTATGGAAGTAAAGCAAGAGTAGCTTATATGCTACTCTTGTATTTTTATTTTTCCATTTTGAATTAAATAAACATTTCCGATAAAAATCTATTTTATTATCTTCTATAATAATATATGCTTCATCTTCTAGTGCATATATATTTGTAACTTTAGAAAACTTTTTTAAATCATCTAAAATCTCTATATTATTACAATTAAAATGTGGCTCTATACTAAAGTCCACTAATCCCATTCCTGGATACATCTTACTTTCTTCAAAATCTTCATCTTTAGTACAAATAGCATTTTTACACATATTAATACTACCAGCACTTAGTCCAATAATCGTTTTATTTTTAATTAATGATGTTATATTATTTCGATTAATAAAATCTATTTGTTTATATGGATCTCCACCATATAAAAAAAACAATTCATTTTCATTTATTATATTTTTTATTTCTTTTGTATTATAAGAATCATCCAAAACAATACTTCTTTCAAAATAAATACCAATATTTTCAAACTTTTTTGATTTAGATAATTCTTTGCACTTTTCATTATTTTCGGGATAAGTAGGTATATAAACAATTGTATTAAACTTTTTTAAATCCTTACTAAATTTTTTTGTAATATCTGGAAAAAAATTGTAATCATTTTTTTCATCCATTCCACTTAATAAATAATACTTCATTTCAACCTCTCTTTCATGTTTATTTTATCATTTAATAAATAAAATATCAACTTAAATCACAAAACGGCAGGAAATTTCCTACCATTTTGCTTATGATTAAATTAATCCTCTGATATCATTATGCTCTTGCCAATACATGCAAGTAAGCTTTTTACAGTAATCCATTCTTCGTTGGTCAATTTTTTCTCTTCCATACGAATCAAGAAAAATGTTTTCACATTCTTTAACCAGCTCAAGATTATCTAAAATTCCGCTGTATAAAGCTACTGTCCACATCGAGAAGTAAATATCATAATGTCTGTCTCCAAAACATGTATCATCCAAATCAACAACAGCTACTAAATTATCATCTTTGACAAATACATTTCTTGGATTAAAATCACCATGAATCATAACATCATCTTCAAGATAATCTTTTTGATGTTTCTTCAAATACTCTTTCATAGCAACATAATCAAAATCATTTTGATACTGTGCTAAAAAGCTCAATCCGTTCTCATGCGATAGTGCTTCAGGTAAAATAAATCCAGTTTTTGATGAAATAAAATGCTTCTCCAACTCTGTCATAGAAGCGATATTCCATTGAATATCATGGAAGTATCTTAAAGCTCTCCCCATGAAACTTGATAGACTCCTAAAATCATCAAAAGCATTTAATGCCATTGGGGCTTCAATTACTTCTGTTACCAAGTAATCTTTGTTTGTCGAAATATACTCAATAACACGAGGAAACAAGCTATATTTTGACATTAAATTCAGCATCACATAGCTTCTCTCAAGTTGATGTGGAGTATCGCAAATTTTAACGCAAAGATTCTTCTCATCAGGCTTTGAACTGATAGCTAAAAAAGTAGTGATACCAGAATAACCCGAAAAGTCATAAATTACCTTATCTGAAATTATACTTCTAAGATAATCTAGATTGTCTTTAGCGCAACCACGCCGTTCCATTGCCTCAAATGCTTGCTCAATGTTAACTCTGGCATCTGTTGGCATTGCAACATCTTCAATTAACTTTTTTCTCATAGATATACCTCCTAAAATAAAATAATTATTTTACTATAGTTGCATACTTGTTTAAATATTTTAAACAATATATTTAATATAATATCACACTTAATGCGTTATGTCAACTTTTTTAGGAAAATTTTATTATTTTCAATTTTTTCTTGATTTTTATGGCAATCCGTGATATAGTATAGATGTCATTAGATATGACACTGAAAAATTGAATATTGATATTCCTCTTGTTATTAGAGGAGCCATTAGAGTTAAAAGTGCCCGAGTTAGTGTATGTTTTGTTGTAAGGGCAATAAATTTAATGAATAATAAGTGCTACAAAATATCATGTTTGATTTGCAGAAAACACATTTAAAAGTGAATATCCTTAAAATCTGCTAAA
>CACZOV010000107.1 GCA_902782915.1 uncultured Erysipelotrichaceae bacterium
ATGAAAAGAGATTATTTTTACATATATATGAATAATCACAAAATTACTATTTTACGATCTTAAATGGTAATATAGTCAAATATCTAAATCAAAATGGCTCCAAAGTGGCTCCAGCTCCTATTTCGGGCTATTTTTGATAAAAAGAAAAACTCGTGTTTTCCCTTTATTTATGGGACTTTACGAGTTATTTACCACAACATTGTTTATATTTTTTTCCACTGCCACATGGCGAACCATTAAAACAGCCATGTAATTTTTTGTTTGAAAATTGGGCTTTCTTACTCATAAGTTTTAATAACTTACTCGTAAATTGTAAAAAAGTGATGTCTAATTTTCTGACAATGCAGTTTAAACTTATCTAATAACTTATCTAAAAAAATTGATTTAATGTATTAAAATTTCATAATATTTCAAAGATTTTATAAATCCATAATGTAAATTTTAGTTTTAAATATTATTAAATGTTTATTTTTTTAAAAATAACGTCTTATATTTCAAACAAAATTTAAGAATTAAATTATACAATAAATAAAATATAATTCCAATTATAAATGTTAACAATCCAACAGCAATTAATGTAACGACAAATTTTGGAGGATTATTATATAAAATTGAAATCCAATCTATAGTTCCCCATAAACTATAAACCAAAGGGTTATCATGAAGCAAATAAACCATAAAAGTTCCAGATGCAATATAATTTATAAACTTTATGTTCTGTACCTTAACTCTTGTAAAAATTTCAAAAATACAAATGCTCAATATTACAACTAAAATATTACTATTTCCAAATGACATTATACTCTGAGTAAAACCATTTGATGGATTAATTAGATAATTTTCTATTTTAATTACTGTGATATTATATGATGAAATTAAAATAAATAAATTAATCACAATTACGATTAGTAATATGGAAATAAATTTAACTTTAATAAATGGATTATATTTATTAATATACCCGCCAAGTGAATAAAACAATATTCCAGTTAATAAAGTAGAAAGTCCATTAGACAAACCATTTACAATTTGATTTGTCCACCCAAATTGTGTTAATGCAAAAATACTTATTAAAAAAGTAACGTATTGTTTTTTATTTAATTTTTTAAGATATTTATTTAAAAATAAATATGCTATAAGAATAACCAAAAAATAATATCCCACATACCATGACATAGAATTAAATGAATTTATATCAATTAATTGTATAAATCTTTCTGTAATATGCATTTTATAAATTAATGTTGAAAAAACAACCAATATTATACAAGCAAACCCTAATTGTAATAATAATTTCTTTGATACTTTAATGATATCTATTTCTTTTTTTGAGTTAACCATAAAATAGCCGGAAATAAGTAAAAAAAGTGCATTCCCAATTGTACCCCATGTCATTATGCAATTTAAAATAAATAATTTTTTATAAAAAAATGGATTATTGAATAAATTACTCCCTATTTTAATAATTGAATCTCCACCATTAAGTTGCACATTAATACAATGACAAGCGATATGATAAATTACAATCATTAGAATAGCTATAATTCGGAGTATTTCGATGTTAGTTAATCTAATTTTTTTGTTTTTCACTATAAAACCTCCATTAATTCGTTTATATCACATTTTACTTCTTTTATTTTACCATAAATTTTAAAATTTTTACACTGACGTTAATGTCAAAATAGTATCTTATAATTAAATATAACTCAAATTTATAAAAAACTTATCTAAAACTTATCTAAACGCCTTTTTTGAGGTATAATTACCTAAAAATTGCATTCATCAAAAAAAACGCAAGCCCTTATTTTATCGGGCTTTGCTAGCTTATTTACCGTGGCACATTTTATACTTGCGTCCACTTCCACATGGACATGGATCATTTCTACCAACCTTTTTCTCTTTGTTTTTCTTAGGTTGTTTAGTAGATCCTGTATCACTTTCATTGGTAATTTGTTTTTTCACTACTTCTTTTCGTTCGATATTTTGTCTTATCTCTGCTTTTATTAGAAATATAGATACATCTTTATCAATTCTATCAAGCATGTTTTCATACATTTCAAGTCCTTCTATTGTATATGCTCGTAATGGATCTTGTCCACCATATCCACGCATCATAACAGCTTCTCTTAAATGAGATAAAGTATTTATATTTTCAGTCCAATATTTATCAATTACATTTAAAGTAATTGCTTTTTCAAATTCATTAGCTATTTCAATTGGTAATACAGAAAGTTTTTCTTCATATTCACCTTTTACTTTATCAAATATATAATTTAAAGTATCTAAAGAATTTTTATCTTTAATTTCAGATTCTTTTATATGATTTTTTAATAAATCATGATTAACTATATCAACTAAATCTTTTAACGCCTCACCTTCGATAGAATTATTAGTATAATGAGTATCAACTAAATAATCTATATAAGAATGAATTGTATCAAGAGTTGTTTCATGAATTGAATCATTATCAAGAATTTCATTACGTCTTGCATATATATCCTCTCTTTGATTATTCATAACATCATCATATTCAAGCAATTGTTTTCTGATATCAAAGTTATTTCCTTCAACTTTAGCTTGAGCGCTTGATAAAGCATTTGTAAATGTTTTACTTCTAATAGCTTGATCTTCTTGAAATCCCATACTTTGAAGTAATGTCTTAATTCTATCTGTTCCAAATCGAACCATTAAATC
>CACZOV010000108.1 GCA_902782915.1 uncultured Erysipelotrichaceae bacterium
GTGAACTACCCATAATCTAAAGTTTATGGGCTTCTTGTTTCATAGATTTCGTAGCCGAAATCTCAACAAGCGTTAATTTGGGCTGTTCCATCCCTATATTGTTTACATTGCCATTTGTAGCTTTAACATTCCTTCATGAAGTACATTACATGCGGCGTTTATATCTCTATCATGATGGGTTTTACAATTAGGGCAATTCCATTCTCGAATACTTAAATTTTTAGTATTCTTGTTTTGATATCCACAATTTGAACATATCTGACTACTAGCATAAAACTTATCTATTTTAACATATGTTCTTCCATACCAGTTTGCTTTATATTCTAGTTGTCTTGTTAACTCATACCATGATGCATCTTGAATGATTGATGCTAATTTATGATTTTTAATCATATTTTTTATTTGTAAGTCTTCTGAAATAATCACTTGGTTTTCGTTTATTATTTCATTACTTACTTTATGTAAATTATCAAGTCTTACATTTCTTATTTTCTCATGACATAATGCTATTTCTTTTTTTAATTTATTATAGTTATTACTACCTTTAACTTTTTTAGACAACTGTCTTTGTAATTTAACTAATTTCTTTTCATATTTTGATAGTATTTTAGGATTTTCATATTTCTTTCCATCACTTGTTATACATAAATCTTTTATTCCTAAATCTATTCCTACATTCTTATTTGTTTTAGGTAATGCTTTAATATTAGTTTCTACTAATATTGAAACATAATATTTACCTGTATTTGTATAAGATACTGTAGCACTTTTAATATTACCATCAAACTTTCTATGTAATTTTGCTTTTATTTTAGTTAATTTAGGTAACTTAATTAAATTATTATCAAAATCTACTTTAATATTATTATTAGTATAATTTGTTGTATAAGAGTTTATATTATCCTTCTTACTTTTATATTTAGGATATCCAGCTTGTTCTTTAAAGAATTTTTGATAGGCATTATCCATATTATATATAGAGTTAGTAAGAGCAAACTTATCAACTTCTTTTAACCATGGATATTCATCTTTTAATACTTTATTACACCAATTATTACAATCTATTTTTGAATAAGAAATTTGAGTCTCGTTATATAAGTCTTTTCTAAACTGTAGCATTTTATTATAAACAAATCTTGCACTTCCAAACGTTTTATTTAATTGTTCTATTTGTTCTTTATTTGGATATATTCTATATTTATATGCTTTTAACATTAATTATCACCTTAACCTTGATTTTCTATATATTCTTTAATCGCTTTTTCAGACACATTACCTATTGTCGAAACAAAATATCCATCTGTCCAAAATGTCTTTTCTTGCAAGTCAAAAATGCATTAAATAGTTGTTGTATTTTTTCAATATATTTTATAGTTATACCATTTTTAAGACAAATTTCTTTTGATAATATTTTTATATAATCAGATATTTTCTTATTTGATAGTAATGCTTTTCTATATTTACAAACAAATATAATATGAAATTGTAGTAAATATTTATGTCTATTTTTAGATTTATATCGAGTCATATTTGATATGATATCATTTTTGTCTTAGGTTGTAAATATTTATTTATTTTTTTAATTTTTTCTACCTTAACGCATCATCTAAAGCTAATGTGATTGCGGTCGATTTTATTTCAAAATAAGTATGTACTTAAAATTTTTACTTGGATTTATATTTTATTTATGTTATTATAATAAAGTAGAAGGAATTTAGGTATGAATAAAAAGATTATATTATTTAGTTTTATAACGGTATTTTTAATCATTGTAATATTTCATGTTATAAATATTATTGATAGAAATAAAAAGATTAATGAAAGAGAAAATGGAGATAATATGCAAGAAATAATAATGATAATTAATGATTATAAACTTAACGTTTTACTTGAAAATAATTCATCTTCAAACACTTTACTTAATATGTTAAAAGAAAGAGATTTGACAATTTCTTTATCAGATTATGGTAATTTTGAAAAAGTAGGTGAACTTGGATTTAGTTTGCCAAGGAGTGATTCATATATTAATACAAGTCCAGGTGATGTTATGTTATATTTAGGAAATAAAATTGTAATTTTCTATGACTATAACAGTTATACTTATACAAAAATTGGAAAAATTGAAAATATTGATGACGATAAATTAAAAGAAATTTTAGGATCAGGAAAAGTAAATATAACTTTCAAAATAAAAGATTAATTTTATAATGATCTTTTATTTTTTTAGTTTTTTTCTCTTTACACATTTAAAAAAATATGGTATCCTTATTACAAGAGCATAGGAAGTTAATTATCGAGATATTTTTAGTATTTTGTTATAGTTAATGCAATTTTTATTATGCTATTTGTTGTCTTATGCTTTATTATATGCGAAAAGGAGGTGAATCAAATGGAAAGAAACGGAAGTGGAAAGGTTATCGCTGTTATTGCATTAGTTGTAGCAGTTGTTGGTTTATCTCTTGGATTTGCTGCATATTCAACATATTTAAGAATTGAAGGATCTGCAACTGTTCAAACATCAACTGATAACTGGAAAGTTGGATTTTCAACAGATACTGACATTGAACCTTTAAATGGTACAAATACTGTTACTGGAGTTAATGCAACAACTGGTCATACAAATGAAGGTGGAACAATTACTGTATCAAGATATTCAATTAGTCAAGCAACTAAGCCAGTTTTAGCAACTACAACAGGATCTAGCGTACAATATACTCTTAAAGTTTTAAATAAAGGTAGTCTTGATGCTAATTTAGATTCAGTATCATTTAACGAGTATCCAGTTAGTTGTACATATGCAACAGGTACTCAAAGTGGACAAGATGCTGATGGATGGGTTGAATCTGAAAATAAGACACAAGAACCATATGCTGGAACTAAAAGAAATGCTTCAGAAGCAACTATTAGTGATGTTGATTGCAATGCAATGTTTAGTGTAACATTATCAATCAATAGCACTGATTATAGAACAAGTCAAACAGGTCTTTCTGCAAGTCTTGCTAAAACAACTGGAAATCATCCTGTTATATTAACACTTGCTTATAAAGATGATGCAAATGCTCGTGCTGCTGCTGCAAATCTTGCCGGTGATATTGAAGTATCAATTAGACCAATTGGTGTTGTATATACAAGTGCACACTAATCTATATTAAGATATAGCAATATATCTTAATATACTTTAACAAGATTATTTAGGAGATGAGGTATGAAAAAGAGTCAAAAAAAACTATTGATTTTTCAAATTGTTTTAATAATTCTATTTCTTTTAAATAATTTTGTACCAAGTATATTAGGAAAATATTTTAAAGTTTTATTATTACTTATATTGCTTGTATTATTTAAATTTTTATTTGGATTTGAGAAAGATAATCATCGTGATACTAAAAATATATGCATAGAGTTACTTATTTATATGCTTATATATTTTCTTTTGTATTACCTATTAGGAATTGTCATATCTTTTGCAAGGACGATTAATTATTTACATTTAAATGGTATTGTAAAGACAATTATTCCAACAATATTGATGATTATACTTAAAGAAATACTTCGTTATATGATGTTACGTAAATCTGAAGGATCAAAAAATTTACTTGTTTTTTCATGTATATTTTTTGTTGTTTTTGATTTAATTGGTATATTTAGTCGTGAAACATTTACTTCATCATATGACATTTTTATGTTTATTGCTCTTACATTACTTCCAATTATAAGTCAAAATATTTTTGCAAGTTATGTATCATATAAAACTGGATATAAACCTGTTATATTTTACATGTTGGTGATGAATTTATATAAGTTCTTTGTTCCAATTATTCCAAATCCTAATGAATATATTTATTCAATTGTTGAGCTTGTTGTACCAATGTTTTATTTATATAGAGTATATAAATATTTTAAAAGAGAACAAGATGAAAAAATAGTTCGTGAATATAATAAAAAACGAATTGGTAGTTTGATTATTCCGTCTTTATTAGTTGTCTTTTTAGTTTATATAACATCAGGATACTTTTATTATCATGCAATTGTTATTGCTAGTGGATCAATGACACCTAATATATTAAAAGGTGATGTTGTTGTAATTGAGAAGATAAAAAATAAGAAGGATATTGAACTTGGTAGTGTAATAGCTTATAAATATGATCAAAGAATAATTGTTCATAGATTAGTTAGAAAGATAAATGTTAGTGATGGGATATATTATTACACTAAGGGTGATGCAAATCATGATATTGATAATTATAAGATAACAGAAGATATGATAATTGGAGTTGTTAATATAAAAGTACCATATATTGGTTATCCGACGGTTTGGTTAAATGAATTATAAAAGAGAAGGAATGTGATTTTATTATTATGAAAAAAGATGTAAAAAAAGAACAAATAGAAAAAAAATCTAATTCAAATAATAATGAAATATTTGAAAATAAAAAGAAATTAAAACCTTTTTATATAGGCTATGGACCAAGAATAAGTATTTTTTTAGTATTATTTATAATATCTTTAGCAATTTGTCTTTTCTTTGCATCTAAAACTTTAGAAAGGGAAAAGCTTGCACCGATTAATTATAATGAAAAAGGAACAATTGATTATAAAGTATACTTAAATGAAAATAATTTTTATGAAAAAGAATATCTTGAGGCAAATAAAGCATATGTTGCTAGTTTAATTAAGTATATAGATATGAATTTTAACTATTCATTTGATATGGCAACACTAACTAATATGGATTTTGATTATCAAATAATAGGTGAATTAGTAATTGAAAATAATGGTGGGACTAGAAGATATTTTGAAAAAAATTATACACTGTTAGAAAGTAAAAATCAAAAACTTACAAATAATAATGCTATTAATATAAATGAAAACTTAAAAATTGATTATGACTATTATAATAAACTTGCTAGTAACTTTCGTAGTACGTACGGTGTTGATACAAATAGTTATTTAAATGTTTACATGGAAATTAAGTCTAAGACAGATGATAAATTAAATTATAAAATAGATGAAAGTAATAAAATTTCCCTTAAAATTCCTCTTTCAGAACGTGCTATTGAAATAAACTTTGATTCTAATGATAAAAATGTAACAAAGTATGTTATTCCTAATGGAAAAATTATTTTCAATTTAGAATATTTAATTTTAGAAATAGTATTTTTTATAGTTACATCAATTTTCTTTATTAGCTTTATTAAATATTTAGTTATTTCATTTAAGAAAACAACTAAATATGATAAATATATAAAAAAAATATTAAAAGAATATGATAGATTAGTTGTTGAAACTCATAGTAGTATTGATATGTCTAAATATAATATTATAGAGGTTAAAGAATTTACAGAACTTTTAGATGTTCGTGATAATTTAAAAGTTCCTATCTTGTATTTTAATATTGTAAAACATGAAAAAGGAATATTTTATATTAAAGATAATGATGATATATATCTATTAATTATTAAAAATATTGATTTAGATAATAAGAAGTGATTAATATAATACTATAATACAATTTTGTTATTATAGTTTTTACTCTATTAAATGGAGGGTATTATGAAAAAAGGTCGTGTAAGAAAAAAGAGAGATAAAGTATTACTAGTATCTAGTGTAATTTGTATGATAGTGCTATTTTTAACAATTGGTTTTTCTTCTTATCAAACTCGTTTAGAGGTTGAAAGTTTAGGTGCTTTAGTTAGAATTCAAAGAGATATAAGAATAACTGGTGTAAGTGTAAGTTCAGCTAATAATGGTGGAGTTTATAGTTATACTGATTACAATATAAATACTATATATAGTAGAATTGCTTTACCCAATAAAGATTCAACCATTACATTTGATGTGGAAGTGACTAATTTAGGTAATGTAGAAATGGCTTTATCATCAATAACAAACTTAGATAATAATTTAAAATACACTATAACTGGATATAATCTTGATGATGCATTGTGTGATGATGGTGACGCGACATCTTGTAAATTAGGTTCAGTTACTACTTTACATGTTACAATTGGATATAAAGACAGTAGTGAAGCCACTAATACTCCTTTTCTTATTAGTCCTAATTTTAATTTTATTTCTTTAGGAAAGGCTGCTAAAATTGGTGATACATATTATGATACTCTTCAACTTGCTGTTAATGCAGTGCCAACAAATAAAACAGAAACTACTATTATATTATTAAAAGATGTTAGTGAAACAATTACTGTTGCTCAAAATAAAAATATTGTTTTCGATTTTCAAAATAAA
Organism: uncultured Erysipelotrichaceae bacterium; assembly: GCA_902782915.1. The sequence continues at coordinate 6,244 of CACZOV010000108.1, forward strand.
ACTTTAAGTAATAATGGTAATAACCCTGTAATAAAAAATAATGGAACAGTTAATATAATAAGTGGAATTATTAGATCAGATGCTTCAACTAATGGTGCTATCAATAATGAATCAACCGGAAATATAACTATAAATGGAGCAAGTGTCATTGTAACTGGTGGAAGACAAGCTCTATATAACAATAAAGGAACTGCATTAATTACAGGAGATTCGTATTTAAGTGCAACTACTACTGAAAGAGTTGCTGTTCAAAATTTAGCAGGTGGCACTTTAACAATAACTGGTGGAACAATCGTTTCAACAGGATCAAGTGCAGTTGGAAATGCTGGCACTATGACAATCGGTGTAAAAGATGGAGATATTGATATAACAACTCCAGTTATGCAGGGACTTGAAAATGGAATTAATTCATCAACTAATTACAGTTTTTATAATGGTGTTGCTAAAGGTAAAAGTGCTCCAATTAATAACCTTGCTCGTATTACTGATAAAGAAGATGGCTATGATTTAGTACAAGGTGAAGAAAGTATTTATGGTGAAAGATATGTTGTAGCTGTTTTAGGAATTGCAAATACAGTTACATTTAATCCTAATGGTGGTACGGTTGGTGAGACAAGAAGAGGAATTGCAGCTGGATACAAAGTTGGTACCTTACCAATTCCAACACGTTCAGGCTATGAATTTATTGGATGGTTTACTAAACAAACAGAAGGATCTGAGGTAAGTGAAAATACTATTATAAATAATGATGTTATTTTCTATGCTCATTGGAGAAAAGTTGATACTGTAAGAATTAATTCAACTTATTATGGCACGATTCAAGAGGCAATTAATTCTGTATCACCTAATAATGTTGAAGTAACAATTGTCTTAATTCGTGATACATCAGAACATATTACAGTTGCCAAAAATCAAAATATTGTTTTGGATTTGCAAAATTATACTATAAGTAGTAATAAAGACGCAGCTATTATTGAAAATAATGGAACTGTAAAAATTCAAAATGGTACTATAACATCAAATGTTGATACTGGTGCAATAAATAATAATGGAACTGGCAAGTTAATTATTACAGGAGGAAATATAATTGCAACTGGTTCACGTCAAGCAGTTTATAATCTTGCAGGTGGAGTAGTTGAAATAAGTGGTGGTTATTTAAGTTCTAAAACATCTGGAAAACCTACTAACTCAAATATGGATAGAGCAACCCTTCAGAACTTACTTGGAGGTATAATGAAAATAACAGGTGGAACAATAGTTGGTGTAAATCAACAAGCAATATCTAATGAAGGAACTTTAACACTAGGAGTAGAAGATGGGACAATTTCAGCAACTTCACCAATAATTCAAGGAAAAACAATTGGAATTAAAACTGATGGAACCTTTAATTTCTATGATGGTGTTATAAAAGGTACTTCAACTGATGTAATTGATGGAACAATAACTGATCAAGAAGATGATGGTATACTTACAGATGGAACTGAAGTAATAGATGGTACAACATATAATACTAAATACTTTACAAATTAAGAAAACTTTTTGTTTTCTTTTTTTATATTTACTTTTAATAATTTATTTTATATAATCTTGTATTAAGGGTGATAAAATGACAAGTTTTTTAGATAAAATAATAAAAGAAATATGTGAAGAAGAAAAAATAAATTATCATCATATTTCAGATAATTTTATAACTGTTTTAGAAAAAAATAATAAATATAGGTATATTAATGGCTCAAGGATAGGATTGAACTCTCAAACTGCTGGGATGATTGCAGATGATAAATTTGCTATGTATGAAATACTAAAATTTCATAAAATAAATGTAATTGAACATGTATTAATATGGAATAGAAATAATTCTTATTTAGATATAGAAGAAAAGATTATGTTTTTAAAAAAGTATTTTCATGATCATAATAATCATATTGTCTTAAAACCTAATATGGGATATGGTGGTAAAATGGTTTTTAATATTACTCAAGAAGATGAAATTAAAAATATATTTTTAAAATTAATTAATTATACAAATACAATTGTTTTAAATCCATTTTATGAAATAAAAAATGAACATAGATTAATTATTTTAGATGGGGTTTGTAGACTTGCTTTTACTAAAAAATTACCAAAAAATGGTTGGCAATTTAATTTATCAATGGGAGCCTCGTCATCAAAGATTAAAGATAACAAATTAAAAAAAAGATTAATCTCTCTTGGCTTAAAAGCTTATAAATTAACTGGAGCAAGATTTTTAAGCATTGATATTATAGAGGATTTAAATAATAATTTATATGTTTTAGAAATGAATAGCGGTGTTTCAATGGAAAAGTATGTAACCAAACATCCAAAAGATTATTTAATTGTTAAAGAAATTTATAAAGATGCTATAAAAAAACTATTTAATGAATGTTAAAATATGTAAATAGGCAAAAAAATAATTTTATTAACTTGTATTTTTAATATAATTGATTTAATATTATAATAGGAAGGAATTATATATGAAAAAAGGAATAATTACAATTATTATGATATTAATAGGAATAGTTTTGATAGTTGTTGGACTATATCCTAAAAAAGAAGATACAACTACAGTTTTAAAAGTTAATTTAACAAATTTAACTTTTAAAGAAAGTGGAGAGAATTTAAAATCTTATAAGATTGAGGAATTTACCCAATTTGTAAATGACTATAAAAATCAAAATTTACCAAGCGTTTATTTAACAGATTTTTTATTTGACGGAGTATCAATGTATAAGCCTTATGATTTAGATGATTTTATAGAAGGTGGGAATGATATTTTAGTTGACCCCTTAGAAATTAAGACTCTAAATATAAATACAAATGGATTAGTTGAATTGAGTGGATCTATGAAGGGTATGATTGCTGTTAATAGTAATAACTTGGAAGATGATTTAACGATTATTTTAAATGGAGTTGAAATAGATACAGATTCTAAAAAAGCTCCAGCTATTTATGTATATAATAAAGATGTAACTTATAGTAAAAATAAAGTTATAATAGAACTTAAAGAAAATACCAAAAATTATATAACAGGAGGAAAATTAAAAAAAGTTAGTTTAATTCCAAGTGATGAATTAAATAATTATACTAATAAATATTCAAATACTAATAAAGAAAATTATGAAATATTGAGTAAGTATTATGGTATTTATACAAATTCAGAGATAAACAGTATTTTATTTGCTAAAGTAGAAGCAGATAATGAGGATTTAAATGATGGTGATCCAGTTTATTTTTATAAAGCATCAGGTGCAATATCAAGTGACATAGATCTTACTTTTCAAGGAAGTGGATCTTTAGAAGTTATCAGTAAAAATAAAGAAGGGATTGAAACTAAAGGAAATTTAACAATCGGAAATAAAAATGGCGATTATGTTATTAAGGCAATGGATGATTGTTTAAATACAACAACTGATTCTAAAAAAATTAGTAATGCTAGAAATACTTTAACTATTGATGTAAATTCTTTATATGCAATTGTATTAGCTGATGCAGATGAAGGTGATGCAATTGATTCAAATGGAGAATTAATTATTAATGGTGGAAAAATAGTTGCAATTGCTAAAAGTGGAAGTGATGCAGGAATTGATTCAGAAAGTGGAACATTTATTAATAAAGGAATGGTTCTTGCAACTGGAGATATGTATGATGATGTAAAAAGTGATTCAACTCAAAATTTCATGGTATTGTCATTTTCAAATCAAATTTTAGAAAATGATATAATTACTTTACTAGATAATGAAAATAATGTAGTATTTTCTTATAAGACAGATAGAAGTTATTCTAATTTAATTTATTCATCAAATACTTTAACAAATGGAAGTTATAGTTTATATAAAAATGGTGTAATTACTGGAGAAAATGAATATGGATTATATACTAGTATTTTAAATTATGAAAAAGGACTTAATCTTGGATATACAACTAAAGGTCAAATTGGTGGAATGGATGGTAATAAATTAAATGATAATCAAGAAAGAAATAATAATGAAAATAAAATGGATCCTAATATAACACCACCAGATAAAAAAGATAGTAATATATCAAAAGTAAACCCTTTTGATAGTAATTCTAATTTAAAAGCTTCTAATAAAGAATTTATAATAGATGGAATTTCTAATTTGTTTAGTGGAGTATCAGAATATTCTGAATAAAAACGATAATTGACAAATAAAAAAATATTTGATATGATTATCACATAAATAAAAGGTAGTGATCATATGGAAAGTATTAATAAAAA
>CACZOV010000109.1 GCA_902782915.1 uncultured Erysipelotrichaceae bacterium
GCTTGATAGCTCAGTTGGTAGAGCAGAGGACTGAAAATCCTCGTGTCAGTGGTTCGATTCCACTTCAAGCCACCAAGTAACGTCTAGGTTTTAGACGTTTTTTTTATAGAACCGATAAATAAACAAAATACAAAAACTATAAAAGAAAATGATAATGAAATTAGATTAGTTGAAGTAAAATAAAATTACTTTGTCAAGTTTGTAAGTTTTATAAAAAATTTATTTAAAAGATAATAGCTCATTACAAATAGACATCACGTATGGAGTGAAAATCAACCATATGTATTAGTTATACAAAAATTTTTGATATTTATGTAAAAAAATTAAATATAATACTAGGCATATATAGATAAAAGAGTTATAATAAGAATGTAATTAAGTTATATAAGGAAAACGAATATTAAATATTAATGAGTAAATATAAAGATAATTTTTTTATAAAATATTAGATAGGGAGAATTATTATGAATAGAATTTTAAATGAAATTAAGAGTATAATTAAAAAAAATTTAAATGAATACCTACCAGATGTAAAGAATGGTGATTTAGAGGAAGATGGTATGGTTTATTATATGAACGGAAAAAACGGAACAGAGTTTGAATGGTATGTTAATGAGCAGTTACCAAGCTTTATGGTATTTTATAATGATAAACAAAATTTAGGAGCTGTAAAACTTTCAATACATACTAATGGAGAAGTAGCGTTATATATTTATGGAGATAGAGGAAAGAAAATTGTTAAAGAAGTAAATACTTTTATTGAAATTGAGGAAAATGAATTATTTAGTTTAGCTGTAATATTAAAAAACGAAGCAGATGATAATAAAATTTGGGATGCAAGTATAGATAAAATTAATACTGATATTGAAGCTAATGATGAACAGATAGAAAGATTCAAAAAATCAGAAGAAGATATGAGATTAATAAAAAATAGATTTGAGACTTTATACAAAATGGCTTATGTTTCTAACAGAATAATTGAAGATGGATGGAAAGTTGGATTTATGTATAGAGAACAAGCTCTTAATGAAAATGATAGTGGATGGGCATTTATGGCTGGTAACGAAGATGATGAGTATGCTTCTAATTCTAAAAATATTACATTATTAAGTGTAAACCAAGTATGTCAATTAGATCCAGATATATGGAATTATATTTATAATCCAGTAGGTACAAAACTTATTAGAATATCTTCTAATGAATTTGAAATAGATAAAAACGATAAGGAAATATATACGGAGAAAAGAGTAATTTAAGGTAAAAATGAAAGTTTTAGTTAATAATGTGAATTTATACTATGAAGAATATGGCAAAGGTAAACCAATAATATTATTACATGGTAATCAAGAATCACACGAAATATTTGATAAGTTAATAAATAAATTAAAAAATAATTATAAAGTATATGCAGTTGATAGCAGATGTCATGGTAAGAGTGAAAACCCTGGTAATATCTCTTATGATATAATGTGTGATGATATTATAGAATTTATTAAGAAATTACAAATAAACAAACCAATATTATATGGATTTAGTGATGGTGGAATAATTGGGTTATTAGTTGCAATTAAAGAACCTAACTTATTGTCAAAATTAATTGTAAGTGGGGCAAATATAACACCAGATGTATTTACATTTTGGGATGGTATTCTAACAAAATTATTTTATTTCTTTACAAGAAGTAAATATATAAAAATGATGTTAAAAGAGCCAAATATTCCAATAAGTGATTTACAAAAAATTACTATACCTGTTTATGTATTAGCAGGAGAAAAAGACGTTATTAAATATGAACATACCAAACTTATTGCTGATAATATAAAAAATAGTAAAATGGAAATTATTAAAGGTGAAAAACATGGTAGTTATATAATACATAGTGAAAAAATTTTTGGAATAATAAAAAAGTATATATAGGTGGTAATTAATGACAAAAATGAAACTAAATTATGAATATATAAATACTTTTTAGTCGCGTGAATGTTAGATATAGAGAACAGGAAAGGTAGTTGTAGGCAAAATGGTAAGTTGCTATTGTGAGTATATATTGAAAAAAATGGTAAGTTATTTATAGTAGAAAATGCATATCGAAGCTATTTTTTAACAAAAATTCCCCAGTATAACTGGGGATAATTATTTATATTATACTAAAATATTTGCTACCATTAAAAATGCAACATATAATAATGTTTTCCAAGACATACGAATTGTAGTTCTTGCAACACTTTTAACAACAGTTAGCCTATGTTCTTTTCTAACTGTTAAAGCTAAATTTTTAGAAATTTCTTTATATTCATTATTATTTAATTCATTATTTAAGTTTACTACTTTTGTATTTTCATATGCTTGAGTTTTCATTTAAATCAACTCCTTTAATCTTACGTAAATTCAATAAATTTTAACCTTTGTTTTTTATATAAATTTCTACTTTATAATTTAATTGTAAAGTAAATATTACAAAAAGTCAAGTAATTTTACAAAAATATTTCATTTTCTTTACGAAAATGTTACAAATGCATTACAAAAAACAAAATATTGTTAATAAAATTTTCAAATAATGACAAAGATGTAAATGTTCATTAACTAACAAGATAAATATGATTTTTTAAAATTAATGCAAGTTAATTTATAAGATTATATAAAAAATAATTCAAACTATTGCAATTTAGTAAGAAACGTGATAAAATAACAATGCTAAAAAC
>CACZOV010000110.1 GCA_902782915.1 uncultured Erysipelotrichaceae bacterium
GATCAATCATATAGAAATTGGGGAACTATTTTATCTGAATTATCTATTATGTTTGATGGTAGAATTTAGGTCTTTGACAATTTAAATTTATATGTTATTATTTATATAACAAAAAGAAGCAAGTTACAAAACTTACTTCTAATCATGGATAAATACCATTTACACAGAATTTTTTACACACTTAATTTACTCTTTTTAAATTAATTATTAACATCTATTTATTTAGTTTTTCAAACACTTTTTATAAACTTTACACTTATTTTCATTATTCAATTGTTCTAAATCCCACAAAGTGTTCTCTAGAGTCATTTTTAAAGCTTTTATAGGAATACCTTGTTCATAGTAATATGTTATTATACAAGATAATTGCAATAAGTTTTTATCAATATAATCAGTATTAGGTTGTTTTTTATCTAATATAATATCATTAAAATCTATAAATCCATCTTCACTTAACTCAATTCTAGAGCAATAAAATGATTTATTATCTGACATAAATCCAATTTCATATCCAATGTCATTATATTTAATTTTAAAGTACTCTTCATAATCAAAAATAAATGGATAAAGATAATTCTTATCAGCATATTGTCTTATTCCTTTATATAATAAACTTAATTTTTTTACTTGTTCTAAATTTTCTTTAGAAATAGACTTTTTATTATATAAAAATTCATCATCTGTAAAACTCGAATACATCAAAGTAAAATACTGTAGCCATAAAATATAGCTATCACATGAAATAATTTCATTCATCTGTTGTTTCCTTATTTCTTGATTTTTTCTATCTTCTTCAATTATTTCTTTTAAATTTTTCTTTGTCATATAATGTTCTCCCATTACTTAATTATATTATACAAAATGAATTTTTATTTCTCAATATCATTGACACTTATAAGATAATAATTTTTTTCCACATAATTGTGGATAATTTTATTTAAAATCTATTATCAAATAAGTAAATATCTTATCTGTTGTAACTTTTATGACAAAGATATTTTTCAAAATTAACTGACACTTTTAGTCTACTTATACTTTATTTTACTATTCTTATTTAATAAAGTACTTAATGGCTTATATTGATTAGATAGATCAAGTTCTTCTTCAAAATATTCTCCCTGATAGTAATAACATTTTAATCCATAACTATTGTTATTAGCAAGAATTCTATAATTATCATCAATGATTTCTATAGCTGAACCATTTGATAACATAATTCCAATACTTTCTTTATTTTTTAATTGTTCTTTAGTAGATTGATATCTACCTAATTCATCACAATGAGGTGTGAAATGAGCATTTAACCATCCTAAACAGTCTACACTTTCAAATGAATCTTTAATTAAAGAATCAGAATTACAAGACTTAAACCAACAAACAGCTCCTGCTGATACACCACACATAACCTTTCCATCATTCCACGCTTGATATAGTATTTTATCAAACCCCGTTTTTTTCCATAGAGAAATCATACTAAAAGTATCTCCTCCACCTTCATAAATAATATCTGCCCAATCAATTTTTTCTTTTACAATAGATAAATTATCAAGTTCGTCTCGCTTTAAATCACAGCAATTACATCCAAACATATCTTTATATATTTTCTTCATTGTTTGATAATAACTTTCTTGGATTTCTAAAGACTCAAATGCATGAGCAAGAAACAAAAAATTTGGTGTTTTTTTTCCAGTTATCTTAATAATTTCTTTATCCATTATTTCTGTTTCATATGGTGCATATGTTCCATCTTCTAAAATTCTACCATTTTCTCCACCTGCAATGGCTACTATTTTTTTACTCATATTTTCTCCTTTAAACTTATTATAATCTATTTTCTAAAAAAAAAGTCTTATATAGACTTAAATTGTTTTATCAACATAATTATGGATAACTTTTTTTATATAAATATTATTTACTTTTTATTTTAATAATTTCTCTAAAGCATTGGCATTTAATATTGTATTTGAAATAAAATTACCCTTATAAAAGTTAGCCCAATTATTAAATACACATGGAGCCTTTTTAGCTTTTTCTAGTGAATCAATTTTAACAAAATTTAATTTAATATTTTTTCCCTTTGAATAATCAGATAATTCTTTGATTTCATATTCAACATATGGGCATTCATTAGAATAATAAATAGTAAATTCTTCACTGTCAATTTTCATTTTTCGAGCAGTATCATTAAACATTGGAGGAGATGATGGTTCAAATTGTAATGCTACTAATTCATAATCATTAATGCTATCCACAACCTTAAAACCATAATGTTCAAAAAACTTTTTATCTCCAATAAACGGTTTCTTTTTAAGTGATACTAATGTACATATACCACTCATCTTTTTTTCTTTAGCATCATTAATAGCA
>CACZOV010000111.1 GCA_902782915.1 uncultured Erysipelotrichaceae bacterium
AGATAATGATTTGTTTGAATTTAAGATTGATAAATATGAAGATGAAGCTGATAGATATATAAAATTTATATTAGAAAGTATTAAGGAATTAAAATTATGAAAAGAAATATATTTATAATTATTATGTGTTTGTTAATAATTACTGGATGTGGTAATGATTCAAATGAGAAAAAATTATTACATGGTGAATTGCTTGATTTTAAAGAGTCCTGTAATGAATATGATGATAATGATACTTCAAAATGTTTAAAGACTGTTGCTGTAATTAAAGCAAAAATTGAACCTTCCTATAGTAATAAATCAACAATAAATCAAAATTATTTTAATATTGAGAATTTTATTAAAAAATATAATGGTGATGAATATGATGAAATTCAATATTGGGCTGTTGCAAATATGAAAAATGGTGATGAATCAAAAGTAATTAGTTTTACAGTAAAGAGGGATTTAATAAAAAAAATAAAAAATAATACAGTAGCTGCGAATCAATTAGAAAATTATGTTGATGATTTATGGATTATTCCTAGTTTAAAATAAAAAAAAGACTAGAACTGCTGGAACAGAACTAGTCAAATTGAAAAACAAATTAGTCAGCAAACTAAAATTGATATACTTATATATCCATAGAAAGACAGATATATTTATATACTTGTTTTTCGTATATAAGTATATCATATTTGAGAATATTTTTCAATAAAATTTAAGGAGGATGATATACTTATGGAAAATGGTGCTATATATGTAAGAGTATCTACCGATGAACAAGCTAGAGAGGGATATTCTATTGATGCTCAAATAAAAGCTATTAAAGATTATGCTATTAAAAATAATATTTATATAGATCCTATGTATATATTTAAAGATGAGGGTAAATCTGGAAGAAGTGCTGAAAAAAGACCAGCTTTTATGAAAATGATAGCAATTGCTAAAATAAATCCTAAACCTTTTGATGTCATATTGGTACATAAATTTGATAGATTTTCTCGTAATCGTGAAGATAGTATTGTTTATAAGTCATTATTAAAAAAAGAGTGTAAAATATCAGTTGTATCTATATCCGAACCGTTAGATCCAGATGATAAAATGAGTATAATATTAGAATCTTGGTTTGAAGCCATGGCAGAATACTATTCTATTAACTTATCAGAAGAAGTAAGAAAAGGTATGATGGAAAAACATAGTTTAGGTGAATTACAAACTAATCCTAGTTATGGATATAATGCTGAAAATAATATGTTAGTAATTAATAAAAATGAAGCTAAAATTGTTAAATTTATTTTTGAAGAATATGGGATTAATCATACTCCAATGATAGAAATTGCTAGAAAGTTATATAAAATGGGAATAAAAACTAAAAAAGGTAATAACTTTGAAAATAGAACTATATGTTATATATTAAATAATCCTGTATATATAGGTAAATTAAAATATACCCCAGGAACAAGAAAAGCACATACTTTTGATGATCCAAATACTATATTAGTTAATGGAAAACACTCCCCTATTATTTCTAATGAACTTTGGAATAAAGTTCAAAAAGAATTAACTAAAACTTTTAAATTTAGACATCCTAATCAAAGAAGTAGTATAAATGTATCCAACTGGTTGAGAGGAATTATAAGATGTAAAGAATGTGGATCAACTATGGTATTAAGTAATAAAACAAAGCTTAGATGTAATGGATATGCTAAGGGGAAATGCTTAAATAAAACTGCTATTGATATTAAAGAAACTAAAGAATTAATTATTAACCAATTAAAAAAAGATTTTTCTTCTGGTAAGATAGAACATATTGTCATTAATAAAAAAGCAACCAAAACCATTTCAGAGTATGAATTATATATAAATACTCTTAATACAATAAAAGAAAAAGAAAAAAGAATTAAAGATGCTTATCTTAATGGAATTGATTCAATAGATGAATATAAAGCAAATAAAAAGATGTTAGCTAAAGAAAAAAAAGAAATAGAAAATAAACTACATTCTATTAATAAACCAGATAATAAGAAAACAATAACTAAAGTTATTGAAAATGGTAAAAAAATTTATGAATTGTTAATTAGTGATAAAATATCTGAAGATAAGAAAAATTTTTATGCACATGCTCTATTTGATAAAATAGAATTTAATAATAAAAATGATGAATTAGAACTCTACTATAATGAAATAAAGTCTTATAAATAAACATTGTCTCTTTTGTAATATGGTGGACC
>CACZOV010000112.1 GCA_902782915.1 uncultured Erysipelotrichaceae bacterium
AATTACTTTTAGTTTTATAAGCAACTAAAAATGAATGTATACCAAAAATTTCTCTTATTTTTTTTAAAATTAATTCTTCTTCAAAGCTTTCATATTCAATATACATACGAGACATATCACGCCTAATACTAACATTTATTTTTTTTAGTTTTTCATGAATATTTCTATATAAAGTATCAATGAATAATTTTCTATTTCCTTTTTTAGTTGTTAATTCTCCATATTTTATCAAAATTATACGATCCATTCTTATTATTCCCCTTTCTTTAATGTTAATTCATTTATTTTATTTTTTATAACTTTTAAAAAGGTTTCAATTTCATCTTTTTTAGTTAAATATGATAAACTAATCCTAATACTTGTTTTGGCTAATTCTTTATCACTTGTTAATTCTAAAACCCCAATAGATAATGAATTATCAAAAGCACAAGCTGTTTTTACAGAAATATATATGTCCTCTTCTGCCAATGCATGTAGCAAAGTCTCAGGTTTTATTCCTTTAATGCTTATATTTAATATATGAGGAATAGAATTTTCATTACTATTAATATGAATTTCTTTCATTGTTTCAAAATTCTTTTGTAATAATTGATTTAAATTTAAAACATGTGCATATTTCTTATCTAAATCCTCTAAAGCTAATTTTAAAGCTTTAGCAAGAGATACATATAAAGCAACTGATGGTGTTCCACTTCTATAAATTGTTTGACTTTTTCCACCATGAATTATTGGTTCTAGTTCAACGTGTTTCTTTTTTATTAAACAACCTACTCCTTTTAATCCATAGATTTTATGGGCTGAAAAAGAATATAAATCAACATTGTCTAAATTCACTTTAATTTTTCCAACTGCTTGAGTTCCATCTACATGAAAAATAATTTTTGGATATTTTTTTAAAATTTCGCCTATTTCATTTATATCTTGTCTTATTCCTATTTCACTATTTACATGACTTATACTAACCAAAAGTGTATTTTTTGTTATTTTGTTCTTTAAATCAGCTACATCTATTTTACCTTTTTCGTCTATTTTTATATATTCAACAACAAAACCATCTTTTTCCAAAAAATTAACTGTATCTAAAATACTAGAATGTTCTAATTTTGTTGTTAAAATATGATTACCTCTATTTTTGTATTTTAAAACTGTTCCAATAATTGCTAAATTATTAGCCTCACTTGCTCCACTTGTAAATATGACTTCTTGCTTTTCAATCCCCATTAAATCAGCGACTTGTTTAGTTGCTGCTTCCATCAAATGATATGACTTTCTTCCTAAACTATGTAATGAATTTGCATTTCCTAGATACTCTAAAGAAACTTTATTAAAACTATCCAATACTAATGGATTAACTGGAGTTGTAGCGCTATAATCTAAATAAATCATACAATACCTCTTTTTTTCTTTATAATATTAACAAATTATTTCTAAATAATCAAGAAAAAATTAAATTAAAAAGTTTTATAGGAAAATTTACAAAATTCTATAAAACTTTTATTCATAATAAATATACTTTATTAAATTCTTTTTGATGAGGCTATCAAGCAATTACTTCTGTAATTTTTTCTTTTATGCCAGGTTCATATTTATCTAACATATCCAAAACTAATTTTAGTGATCCTTCATAATTACCCTTGTAAAACATAATTTCAGCTTTATTTAACGTTTTATTAACATCATTAAGTTTTCTATAACGATTTGCATAAACAATTAAGTTTTCTGCAAAATATGCATTATTAATGATACTTTTTGTCGTATTATAAAGCTTAAATACTAAGTCCCTTGCAGTATCAACCCTTGTATTTAATGTTTTAATAATAATTGGTTTTTTTTCAAGTTCTTTTATAATTTCTAAAATTGCTTCATTGGCTTCACTAAGTTCTACAAAGTAATTGTTGGCTACTACTGGAATTTTCACACTCTGAATATTTCGTTTACATGTTTTTAATAATTCTTGAACACTTTCTAATTGATCTCTGGCTCTTTCTTCATCATCTTGCATACTACCTAAACTTTTTAAAGTTAAATCCAAATTATCTTCAATTTGTTTTAAAGATATTCCTAATTCATTTAAAGATAAATTAAAGCTTCCATAAGAAGAATCTTGTTTTTTAATTTTTCGTATTAAAGATCGGTATAATTTTACTAATTCATCATATTGTATTCCAATATTTTCCAAATCTTTTAAATCTTCTTCTTTTAAACCATATAAGTTTTTTAAATCATCTAGTTGATTATTCATATCTAGAAGAGTTTTTTTAACACTGGACATTCTTTCATTAAAGGATGTTGAAGTTGTATCAAAATCTTTCTTATAAATTTTTTCTTTTTCTATATCTTTAAATAATGAATCTAAAAATTCCAAAATAGTTTTTAATTCTAGTAGACTATTATCAATATTTAATACTTTGCAACGATCAATAATATCATTTTCTATTTTTTCTATTTCTTTAAAATTATAATCAAGATTCATAAAATTTAATGTATAACCATCATTTGCCATATCACTTCGTAGTATTTCAAGTTCTTTTAAACGTGAAGGAATTAAATCATTAACTAAAACCAATATATCAGGAAGCTCTAAAACTACCGCTCCAATGTGATCAATCATACCTTCTAATGAATGAACTACCAATACTACTTCATTATAAAGATTTTCTTTAATTACAATTTCGAAATCTGAAAATCTTTTTTCAATATTTTCAAATTGCATACTAGCTGTATCAACAAATATTCCATACAAATCTTTATTATTTTGAAATTCTCTTTCTAATACTCTATATTTATTTTTAAGTTTAATTACAATTCCACGATATTTATCTTCATAAGATGTTAATTCTTTTAATTCTTCAATCATATGATTAATTAAATAACGATTTTTAGTAAGTTCAATTTCAATTAATGTATACTTTTCTGGGAATTTTTTTCTTCCACTTCCATTTACTAAGAATTCTAATTCATTAATCATATCATCTATTTCTTTAAAAGATATATTTATTAAATTATCATACGTTTCCTTATAATGATTAACTTTTTCTTCAATTTGTTCACCCTTAGCAAAGTTTAAAGCTTTATCTATTTCATTTTTAATAGGAATTGATAAAATTTCATTCCGCATAATATCTAATTTATTAATTTTTTTTAACATTGAATTCTTTTTAACTTTTCGAATAATAAAAAACATAATTCCAATTATTATAATCAAAATAATTGTAACTAAAATAATAATTTTTTTAGGATCATTCATAATTCCCTCCAACATTACCATATTATCATATCATAAGTTTTAAAAAAAATAAACATCGATTCAATGTTTATTTTAAATATTTTAAAACTTTATGTTCTTTAGAATTTCTACATGCTATAATTCTTGTTTTAGGAAAATTTTTTTTTAAAGAAATAGGAATAGCTGATGGAATAATATCTTTTATAGCTATAAAAGACAAGTTATCATTTACTTCTTTATAGTCTATATTAGCATATTTTTTTCTAAATTCTTGCATTTTTTCTATTTCACCTTTAGATGATTCAATTGATTCTATTAAAAAATACTTTGTATAAGGATTATTACCAATATTTTTTAATTTTCCACTTAAATCAAATTTTTTATATCCATCTTCCAAGTAATAAGAAACTAATGGATCAATTTGATTTCCCAAAAACATTAATTCATGAAATGATAATTTAGTTTTAAAAAATTCGTTTAATCCAATTAAGACTCCTGCATAAATGCTAAAATCTGTTTCTAATAAATAACTTGGTTCTTTCTCTATGTCTATAATTAAATTTTTTATCTCTAAATTAGCATATTCTGAAAATACTGTAACTATTTTTTGAATTTTTTCTTTAATCTCTTCTAATAATTCAGTTTTAGAAGATATAACTATCCCAGTTTCTAATTTAATTTCTTGATGTATTCTTACTATATCATATATATCTATTGTTTGGAGAATAGCTTTTGCATCTTCATATGCTTTAGACTCTAAAGAGCTTATTCCCTTTAAATCTATACTTCTAGGACATTTAATTTCTATTATTTCCATTT
Organism: uncultured Erysipelotrichaceae bacterium; assembly: GCA_902782915.1. Next base: position 4,046 of record CACZOV010000112.1, read on the forward strand.
ATAATACCCTCTTACAAGTTCTATATTATATCATAAAAAGAGAAAATATGCAAATTTATACCTATTTTCTTGGAATTCCATAAATTTCTTTAATAGGATCAAAGAAAAAAGAGGAATGAATCGGATTAAACGTAAAATAGATTAATATAATCCATAAGATAGGTATAATGACTAAACAAAACTTGTTATAAAAATCATTATGTTTTTCTATCGTAATTAAATAAAAGATATATTGACTTAAACAAAGAGTTAAAAAATATAAAATCATTGTAAAAATTAAATTTTGACCAAATCTATAATAAAGTGGTAAGTATATTAAATAAAACAATATAATATTAAATAAAGTACTTAAAAGAAGTGCTATAAAATAATTATTTATTTTTATCTTTTTATGTTTTAATATAAAATAAATTATTAAACTAACTATTATTTCTGTCATATAGATCATTTTTAAATGTTCAAATAATGATTCATTAACTGGAAAAATAGTTGCAGTCAAAATATTAGGAATCCATTTATAAAAATTGCTAAATAAAAATAATGCTAAAAAAATAGTAATGGTTTTAATGATCATAATTTTAAAATTATTTTTATACCTCATTCTATCACCATTACTATTTTATAAATAAATTTAAATTTTATACTATAAATCTTTTAAACAAAATGCAGCGTAAACAGGAATATATCGAATATTTTTCTTTTTTGAAAAGTTTTCTTCAGAAAGCCTTATAGGCATATCTACTTTAAATTTAGAAATAAACATTGACAACGCTTTGGCTTTTGATAAATTCATATTTAATATTTCAATTGGAATAATTTCTCCCATTCTATTTTGAATTACAAAGTTAATTTCTGTTTTTCCTTCAGATTGATAGTAATATAAACTATGTCCATATTCAATTAAAGTATTTGCAACATTGCATTCAATTAACGTTCTTCTTATATCATTATCACTTAAAAACTTTATTCTATTTAAATGCATCATAGTATATAAAATTCCTACATCATTGGGATATAATTTAAAACTTTCTATATCTTTATTACTACTTAAAGGACTTTTTACATCATTTAATTTAAAACTTCTATGAATTAATCCATTCATTCCTAAATAATTAATACTTGCTTCAAAATCTTTACTACGACTACCTTTTTTTATATTTCCATATTGAAATTTTTTATTTTCTTTTAAAAGTTGAGATGGTAAACTATTTATTACTTCATTACTTCTTAAAATATCAATTAGATTATTAGCATTTATTGTCTCTTTTCTTATAGTATCAATTATTTTTCCTTTCATGCTTTCAAGTTTTAAATAATCTATTTTTTTTAAATACCCATCAACAATTTCAGGATATCCACCTGTTACTAAATAATCATTATAAAGATCAAGTGCAACTTGATGAAAAGGCATCGGAGTATTATTAAGGTATGAATCCTTTATAAAGGCAACTAACTGTTTTTGATCACAATTAACTAAAAATTCTTCAAAATCAATTGGATACATTGCTTTAAAAGATAATTCTTCACCTTTAAATTTATTAAGATTTTCTTTACGAGATGTGATCATAATAATTGGATATGGATTTGTCTCAGTTCCAAATAATTTAATTGTTTTTACAATATAAGGATCATTTACATTATCAAGAATAATTAAAGTATCTTCTTTAAGAATTGTTTCACCTGATAACACAGATATTTTTAAAATTAGTCTCTCAGGAGTTTTTTCACGCTTTAAAATATCTACTAATTCTTTATTATTATCAGTATCTAAATAAACAACATTTTTATAATATTTTTTACCAAATTCTAAAACAGAAAAAGTTTTTCCAACCTGTTTTGGACCATAAATAAGAAGCGGTTTTTTGATAGTTTTTTTCCATTTTAAAAGATCATTATAAATCTTTCGTTCCATAAAACGTTTCCTCCCTACATTAATTATAGCTTAAGTATAGCTTGTTTTAATTATAAAGTCAACTAAATCATGTAAATTTTAGTTTACTAGTTTTAAAAATTATGCTAAACTTACTTTAAGGTAGGTTATAATGAATGAATTTAATACTTTAATAACTTTAATTATTAGTATTTTACCAATTTTCTTGATAGCATATATGTTTTATAAAAAAGATACTATTAAAGAACCTAAAAAACTATTAAATAATTTATTTTTATCAGGTTTTTTATCAGGATTAATAGTTATTATTATTTCAATTATAGGTCTTATAATATTTCCACCATTTAAAGAAATAGAAAACAATAATAGTTTATTTATACTTTTATTATATTGTTATATTTTTATTGCTTCATTTGAAGAAATAGCCAAATTTTTCATGATATATAAAATTTCTTATAACAATAAGGAATTTGATCAAGCTTATGATATTATATTATATTCCGTATTTGTAGGTCTCGGTTTTGCAGGATTCGAAAATATCTTATATGCTCTTGGAAATAATTCTTCAATCGTAACAGCAGTCTTAAGATCTATAACAGCAATTCCAGCCCATACTTGTTTTCAAGCATTAATGGGATATTATTTGTACTTAAATAAAATTCAAAAGAAAAATAATTCTAAAAATTTAATTTTAAGTATCTTAATTCCTATTATTCTTCATGGAACATATGACTTTTTACTTTTTAGTGGTTATTCTATTTGTTTAATAATATTTTTATTCTTATTAATAATTATTTTTATTCTTGCTCAATTAAAAATTAAAAAATTAATTACAATTGATAAAAATAATTTACCTCAACTTTGTCCCATTTGTAACACCAAAATAAATTATCAATATTGTCCAAATTGTGGATATAAAAAAAATAACTATTGCTAGTTATTTTTTTTAATAATCACAATTTCCTGGTGTTCTTGGATAAGGTATTACGTCTCTAATATTTTCAACCCCAGTTAAATAAATTAATAAACGTTCAAATCCCATACCAAATCCAGAATGATAACATCCTCCATATTTTCTTAAGTTTAAATACCACTCCATTCCTTCAACTGGCACACCCATCTCATTCATACGTTTAATAAGTTTATCATAGTCAGCTTCTCTTTCTGATCCACCCATTAATTCTCCAGCACCTGGTACTTCCAAATCAACTGCAGCAACCGTTTCAGAATCATCATTTAACTTCATATAAAATGCTTTAATATCTTTTGGCCAATTTGTAATAAACACTGGTCCATCAAAGTATTCTGTAATATATTTTTCATGTTCTTTTGCTATATCTTCACCATATTCAGGAGGAAATTCCCATTTAACATTAGCCTCTTTTAAAATTGTTATTACATCATGATGACTAATACGAGTAAATTTACTATTTAATAATTTATTTAATTTATCAAGTAATCCTTTTTCTACAAATTTATCAAAGAATTCCATTTCGTTTTTGGCATGATCAAGAACATATTTAACAACATATTTTAACATATCTTCCATGATATCCATATCACCTTCAAGATCGCAAAAAGCAATTTCCGGTTCAATCATCCAAAATTCGCTTGCATGAGTTTTCGTATTAGAGTTTTCCGCCCTAAAAGTAGGACCAAATGTATAAACTTTCTTATAACACATTGCATATGTTTCTGCTTCAAGTTGACCAGATACTGTTAATGCTGCACTTTTTCCAAAGAAATCCTTACTATAATCAACTTCACCACTTTTAGCAACTCGATCAAGATCAAGTGTTGTTACTTGAAACATTTGACCTGCTCCTTCACAATCACTTGCTGTAATTAAAGGAGCATGGAAATATACGTATCCTCTTTCTTGAAAATATGTATGAATTGCCATTGCTGCAACACTTCTTACACGAAAAACAGCATTAAATAAATTAGTTCTTGGTCTTAAATATGCTTGCTCTCTTAAAAACTCTCTTGTATGACGCTTAGGTTGAATTGGATATTCATCAGGACAATCTCCTATTAAAGTAATATCTTCTGTTTTTATTTCAAATTCTTGTCCTTTTCCTTGAGATTCAATAACAATTCCTTCTACTCTTATGCTAGATCCAACTTTAATTTTTTGAATATCATTAAAATTTTTTAAAGTATTATCATATACTACTTGAATATTTCCAAAAGCTGTTCCATCAGAAAAATCAATAAAACCAAATTCTTTTTGTTTACGATGATTTCTAACCCAACCTTCAAGTACAACTTTCTTATTCATAAACTTTTTCACATCTTCAATTATTTCTCTTACATCCATTTTTCATCTCTCCTTTTTTAAAATTAAAAGCATCGACAAAAGAGGCATTACTATAACACGGTACCACTCTTCTTATCAATGCTTGATATCTCTTTTTGATAACGGAATATTATCCGATATTTTCTACTAAAATTTTTTTTTCGAAAATACGCTCCACAGTGTTCTTCTTATACTCTTCCTGTTAACTTACACCACCCGTTAACTCTCTTAAAGTAACTAAAATATAATACTCTCTGCATCAACACTTTAAATGTTAAGCTTATTATACAACTATTTATTTTTTAAAGTCAACTAGTTTTAAAAAAAATCTACTTAATATGAATAAAATTAATATTTCACATCAACTAGATAAAGTCCTTCTGAGTGAGCTGTACGAAATCCTTGACTTCTATCTTTATTATCTAAAATTTTATTTATACAATCTTTTTCCTTTTTATAAAGACCTATTTGTATCAATAATCCAACCATATTTCTTATTTGATATTTAATAAATCCATTCCCTATAAATGTAAATATTACTATATCATTATTTACTTGTATATAAGCATCTTTAATTTCTCTTACATAATTTTCTCTTTTATCTTTACTAGGTGTAAATGATTTAAAATCATGAACTCCTATAAAACTTTTAATTGCTTCTTTCATTAAGAAAACATCTAATTTTTTATTAAACTGATAAATATAATTTCTATCACACGGATTATATTCTCCCATATTAAGTTTATATTGGTATATTTTCTCTTTTACCATATATCTTGCATGAAAATCTTTATCAACTTCTTTAGTATTTATTACATGAATATCATTTGGAAGTAAGCTATTCATTGCCCTTTTTAACTTATATTCTGTAATACTCACATCAATATCAACATGACCAGTTTGCTTTAATGCATGAACTCCTTTATCAGTTCTACCACTTGCAACAATTTTAGTATCCTTATTGTTAATATATTTTAAAACATGTTCGATTTCTTCTTCTACTGTTCTATATCCTATTTGTTTTTCAAATCCATGAAAATTTGTTCCATCATATGAAAAAGTAATTAAATAACGCATATTATTACCTCACAAAAATTGATAATATTAAAATTATAACATGAATTAATAAAAAAACAAAATTAAATTGATTAAAACTATGTAGTATATGATATCTTTTATTCTTATAAAACCTTAAATAATTAATCCAAACATATTCTTCTAAATCTACTTTACTTTTATTTTCGATATTAGAATCTATTACTTTATAATAATCACTTTGATATTCTATTGCATTTTCTTTTATATATTTATTAGCCATTTTACTGTTAATTTTTCTAAATTTTTCAATATTTCGACTTCTTAATTCTTTAAAAGAATAATATTTAAATCTTTTATGAAATGTTTTTAATAATTTTATTTTTCTTTTTTTAAAAAGCTCTATAAATACTAATAAATAATTTATAAAGAATAATATTTTTATAATAATTAATAAAAGCTTTAAAACATTAAACTCTATGAAATTAAAATTTATAAAATGAAAAAGAAAATATCCTAAAATTAAAATAGGTAGAAAATTGTTAATAAAACTAATCTCTTTTGTCTTAAAAAAACTTGCTAAGAAATATAAAAACAATTCTATTAAAATTATTAAAATAATGTTTCTAACAAACAATAAACTTATTATGAAAAATAAAAAACAAATTATTATAATTACATTCTCAAGATTAGAAAAATCAATTTTTTGATATTTTGTCTTTAATTTCTGTAGCACTTCTATACACCTCCTTAATTAAATCTTTAACATCTTTAAAATGAGATATTTTTTTATTATATTTATTTGCAAGATATGAAAATTCTAATACATTTGGTAATTCTATATCATTGTCATGCAAAAAAGCTAAATCTTCAAATACAATACTTCTTTTATTACTAATTAAAACTTGATTATCTTTAAATAAAATAAAATGTTCACATATAGAATATAAATTATCTATATTACTATCAACAATAAAAATTGTTTTTTCATAATTTTTCTTTAATTCTAAAAGAATTCTTCTTATTTTTTCTTTATTATTTTTATCTAAATAAAGAAATGGACTTTCTAAAAACATAATATCTGTGTTTTTTACTAAAGTAAGAGCAAGTTTTAATAATCTTTTTTCAGCTTTAGATAAGCTATTTATTTCTCTTTTTAAATAATCTTCTGATAATCCAACCATATTTAATGAGGAAATTATCTTTTGAATATAATTTGAGTCATCTAAGTCTTTTTTAACTAAATAAAACTCATCACTTACTACATTAGTTAAAAATACATCATATGAAAATAAAAAACTAATTTTAATACTTTCTATAGAATTTAAATCTTCTCCATTTATAATGATTTTACCTGAATAATCTAATTTTTTTAATAACAAATTTTTTATAATATTATAAGAATCATGATAAATACCAATTATTTCTGGAACATTTACAGTTATATTTAAATTTTTTATTAAATAGTTATTCTTTTCCTTTATGCTTATATCTATAAACTTTATTTCCATAAATTTCTCTCCAATTCTTCTAAATTAAAATAAATTTTATCAATCAAGCCATAAAATTTTAATTTTAAAGAAAGATCAATAATAAAAGGTATTTCAAGACCTATTTTATTTAAGTATGAATCCATTTCAAGAAGATCTAAAACACTTCCTTTTTGTTCTATTTTAAAATCATTTAACACCATAACTTGTTGACTTTCATAAATTGTATCTATTTGACTTGTAATATTTAAAATAGTTAAATCTTCATCATTTAAATCTTTAAGTTTTTTTAATATATATTTTTTTTCATTAGTATCCATTATTGAAAATATATCATCTAAAATTAAAATTTTTGGTGAATGAATTAATGCAAGTATTATTATTAATTTATTTTTTTCTTGTCTTGTTAATTCTTTAATTAATTTATCTTTTATTTGAAAGCAATCAAAAAAGTTTAAAAGAGTATTTATTCTTTTTGTTGTTTTACTATTAGAATATCCTAAGTTATCAAGTGGATATTCTAATTCTTCTATTACAGTTTTAAATAAAAATTGTTTATTAAATTCATTTGTTACAATTCCTATTTTGGTTATATATTCAAGTACAGTCTGCTTATTTAAGGAAATACCATCGACTATACATGTATTATCTGTTGGAATAATTGCACATAATATTTTGGTTAGCATTGTTTTTCCAGCTTTATTTGGTGCAATAATACTTGTAAAACTTTTTTCTTCTATTTCTAAATTAAAATTATGAAAGAAAATATGATCCTTTTCTTTATAAGTTAAATTTTCTATTGAAAGAATTGTTGGCATATTATCACCTCAATTATAATTATATAAGAAAACTAAAAAAAATATAGATAATTTGACATTTATCTACATAATTATAAATAATTGTTTTTCCTATTTTATTATGTTATAATAATGGTACTTAAGGAGGGATTATGGCAAAATTTTGTTCTAATTGTGGAGCTGAATTAAAAAGTGGTGCAGACATTTGTTTAAAATGTGGAAAAATCGTGAATGAAAATATTGTAAATGAAGCAACAATTAATAAAGATCCAAATGCTAAAAGCAAACTTGCTGCTGGTATTCTAGGAATAATCCTTGGAGCATTAGGAATTCATAATTTTTATTTAGGTTATACAGGAAAAGGTATTGCCCAATTATTAATTACAGTTTTATCTTGTGGCATTTTATCAGGTATATCTGCCATTTGGGGGTTAATTGAAGGAATTCAAATTTTAACTGGAAGTATTTCAGTAGATGCTGAAGGAAGAAAACTTGCAGACTAAAAAATCTATTACACAATAGATTTTTATTTTATATTTTTTTAATATTTTATCCAAGTAAAACATCAAGTACCATCATGATAACGAAGCCAATTAAGGTAAACATAGCCATTAAGTCCTTGCTTTCATTTGTTTGACTTTCAGGAATTAATTCCTCAACTACAACATAAATCATAGCACCTGCTGCAAATGCCAATAGGAATGGTAAAATGAGTCTTATTTTTAAAACTAAAATAGCTCCAAGTACACCTGATATCGGTTCTACTATTCCAGAAAGCTGACCAAAGAAAAATGATCTATTTCTTGAAAATCCTTCTCTTCTTAATGGGACACTTACAGCAGTTCCTTCTGGAAAATTTTGAATACCTATTCCAAGTGCTAAAGTCCAAGCCGACATAATTGTGGCACCATCTAGTCCATATAAAGTTGAACCGAATGCAACTCCAACTGCAAGTCCTTCTGGAATATTGTGCAAAGTAATTGAGGTTATTAGCATTAAAACTCTTTTATTAGTTGATAGACCTGTTTTACCTTGCAATTTATTCATAACTTTATCCCCTATAAATAAAAGTAAACCACCTGATAAAAAACCTAAACTAACGACTAACATAGTATTCATATTTAGTTTATTTGCCATATCAATAGATGGAGATAATAAAGACCAAAAAGATGCTGCTATCATAACACCTGCAGATATTCCTAACATAGAATCTAATACATTTTTATTTATTTTTTTAAAAAAATAAACTAAAGCTGCTCCTAAAGCTGTTATACTCCAGGTAAAAATAGTTGCTATTAGCGACTGAATAATTGGGTTAATTCCATAAAAAAAATTCATGCTTCCTCCTTCCGATATTATTACTTTATGAAGTATGAATTTTTTGGTATAGGCATTTTACTTATTTTCTATTGGCAAACCATTAGCATAAGATAAATTTCCAAAAAAAGATTCTAAATCTAATTCTTGATTTTTATATATATAGTCATATAAATTTTCTATCATAAAACAACTTTTTTGAATGACATCTTCATATAGATCAAGAAAACTTTTATTATATTTAATCTCTTTCTTTCGAACATTAAACCAAACATCATGAGAAAGATTTAAATAAAAATTATTTTCTTCCCTTGATAAATCAAAATTATATGAAAAATATCTAATATCCCTTTTTAAAAATTTTAAGAAAAAATATAAAATATCATAACAAATTCTTTTTATTTTATACGGATCGTATCTTATTAAATAAAAGAGTAATTTCATATTTTTAAGACTTTTATAATAATTAGTTCCCATATTTTTTTCTTGATAAACATCTAAAAAACAATTATCAAGAAGAGTACGAACAGATTTATTTTCTTTTGTCTTTAAAACTTTATAGCCTTTATATTTTTTATAATTTTCTTCCTTTAAATTAATTATATAATTATCTATATAAGCTTCTATTTTAAAGTGATAATCCTTCTTTTTAAGTCTTTTTGTTTCTAATAATTTGGCTTTATAATTTACAAATGGATGACAAGTTGTATCTCCTACATAATGAGTAACAAGTCCGCATAAATAAATAAATTTATCATCATCTTTAGTTTTTTTTATTTCATCTATTAATCTTATAAAAAACTCATTTACCTTTTCTCGATGTACAATTCCTGCAAATTTTCTTATTCTAATTGATTTTAAAATAGGAAAAAATGGATAAAAGAACAAAATATCAGGTCCTTGTGAATATGTAACATAGTAATCTAAATAGTCTTCTTTAAAAACGCCTTTTACTCTTTTATCAAGTCTTTGATAAATATCTTTTGCCATATAGGCATGTGTCATAGTTGATGGCATATATCTCCTTTTTATTCTTCTTTTCCAGTTAATAAATCAAGAGCTTTCTGTAACTGACTATCATATTCATGTTCTGTATCACTTGATTGATATGGAACAACATATTCTGGTTCTATTCCTTTATCACCAACACTATTACCATCTGGAGTTAGCCATTCTTGAAAAGTAAATTTAATAGATGCTCCATTAGCAAGTCCTTGTGTTTTTTGAACTTTACTTTTTCCATATGTAATCGTTCCAATTGTATATGCTTTATAAGTTTCCTTCATACATGCTGTTAATAGTTCACTAGCAGATGCTGATCCTCCATTCACAAGAACTGCTACTTTATAATCTCTAAATTCATTTGTTTTATCATAAAATTTTTCTACTTTACCCTTTGTCTTTAATTGATAAATTAAATCATTCTTCTTTAAAAATAATTGTAATATGTCACTTACTGTTGATAAATATCCACCACTGTTACCTCTAACATCAATAATCAAAGATTCTATTTTCTCTTTTTCTAACTCTTCTAATTTATCTTTAAATTGCTCATTAGTATTAGCTGCAAATATATCAATTGCTATGTATCCTATTTTAGAATTATTATATTCAATAATCTCAGTTGAGACTGATTCAATATCTATACTTCTTCTTTTTACTTCAAAAGTTAATTCCTCATCACCTCTTAAAACAGTAATAGTAACGATAGTTCCTTCTTTTCCCTTAACCATGCTAGAAATTTCACTTAAAGATTTTTCATGAATATCATTACCATCTACCTTGATGATTATATCACCTTCACGAATTCCTGCTTCATAGGCAGGCCCATTTTCATAAGATGCACGAACTTCAACCTTCAAATCTGTATATTGGATAATCTCAGTTCCAATTCCAACATACTCACCATTTACCTTTTCATTAAAAGCTGCTGTTGTTTCTTCATCCATAAATACTGAATATGGATCACCTAAATAGCTTACCATTCCATTTATTCCAGCTTCTAAAAGTCCATCCTCTTCAATATCAGTATAATATTCATTTAATATTTCTGTATACATATCTACAAATTCGCTTAATTCCTTTTTTATTCCATAATTAAGTGCACCACGACCATACATTAAAATACCACCTGTAAACATACCAAAAATAACAGTTATAATCATGATAGCAATAACTTCCATTAAATTAAATTTTTTCTTTTTATTTAAAAAACTAAAACAATCTTGAAATTTTGTTTTCATATTTTTCCAAAGCATATTTATTTTTTCTTTCATAATATCTCCCTTTTAAATATATTTCTATTTTATCATAAATTGACTAAAACGAATATGTTTTTTTTGTGAAAAAAGAACTACTCAATAGTTCTAGTTTTCTCTTTCTAATTCAAATTTTGCACTATATTTTAATACTTTTCCAAAATAATCTTTACCATTTCCTTGGAATATATTTCTTCTACTATTTGTATAACCAATAAGAATATAACTTTGAGTATTATTAATTAATTCTTCTGTTGTAGGAATACTTCTGACGATATCATTTAATGTTTCATTTTTTGATCCTCCATATACCTTAGAATTAATAATATGTCCTTGATAATCAAATTCTACAATCATTCCTTCAGCCATTTTTTCTTTATACCCTAGTCCTGAAAGCTCTATATCACTTGACTTAGTATATCCTATAGCTATAATACTATTATCATTTAATAACAAAGAATTAAATCTATCAGCAAGTGATCCTCCTATACTAAAAATATCTATTAATTCTCCATCTAATGAATAAATAAATATACAAGCATCATACTCAAATAATTTATTTCCTTCATCATCACTTGACTCACTTTTATTATACGATCCAGCTATATATATTTTATCATCTTTAACTTTAATAGCTGTCATTCCTATTTCATCTGTATTAGAATAATTCTTAACCCAAACTCTTTCTCCATCTAAAGAAAATTTTACTATAAGTCCATAGTTAACAGCATCTTTTCCACAACAAATATAACCATCTTCAACTTCTACAACATCATTAAATATACCTGATTTATTGCCACCAAAATTATTTGTCCATATAATATTTCCATCAAAGTCATATTTAACAATTATTCCACCACCCATATCATGATTTCCTATTTCCATATTTTCATATATACTTTGACCAACTACTATAAGTCCATCGTCTACTGCAATTATTTTTTTAAACTCTGTATCTCCAAGTATTTGATAATTTCTAAACCATTCTATTTTTCCATCTAAGTCATATTTTACAAGAATAGCATCTCTGGTTTTTAAACTAACTTGAGATTCATCATAAATATAGCTTCCAACTGCATATATATAATCATTTGCAACAATTGCATCATAGAATGTAGAATCATATTCTCCACCATTAAATGTACTTTCAAATACAATATTTAATTCTTTATCATATTTAACCAATTTAGCTTGTTCTGCATATGCTTGTTTTAATTCTAAATCTTCAGTATTTAAATCTTCATATTGATAAATAAAAGAATCATTATAACGACTATATTTAAAATTACTAGATCCACTTGCTAGATAATAAGAATCATCGACATTATGAATACTATTTAAAGTATCTACAAAAGTTAGTTTACTATCTCTATTCAGATACATCACATACATAATAAATAATTCAATAGCAATTACCAAAATACAAATAATCGTAATAACTTTAACTCTTTTTTTAAACAAAAGAGGATCTTTTGTTTTACTTTTTTTCTTTGCTTTTATTTTTTTCTCATTGTTTTTATTTTTATCTTTTATTATTTTCATTTTTACCACCTTTTTAATAATAACACTTTTCTTATTAAAGTACAATTACTTAAATACATATATTTGATAACCATCATATTTCTTATCGCACTTTTCGCCAGTTGTCATAAATCTAGAAGTCCCCCATTCATGCAATAGTTCAACTAATGCATCATCACTATCAATAAGCAATAGATCTGTTTCTTTTAAATTAGAAACACTTGTAATATTTTTTTTTAAATCCTATTACTGTGACATAACATTTCTTGCACCATTAACTTGTAAAATAACTGGTCTATTACTAGTTAATTCGCCATATATAATGTTTAATATATTAGTTTTATTAGTATCATCATAAGATTTAAAATCAGAGTAATAAGATTTATTTATATCAGATGCACTTTTATAATTTTCTCCTGTATATAAAGCGTAGGCATGTTCTTCAGCAAAACATAAACATTGATCTCCATAACGAAAACTACTTGACTGAGTTGGGCATATTTTTTTTTTAAATATAGTCAACATAACTTGACACACTTATTTTTGAATTTATAACCAAGTATTCCGTACCATTGTAATTGTAAGAAACCATATTCCCTGATGATACTAAAGTAACACTTGAGTTTAGAGTTGGATAATTACATACACCATTTTTAAAATTTCCACCTTTTATTTGGCAATTATATTCTTCATCGCTTGATAACGTCTTAGTTCTAAGTGTTGCTAGTCTATATTCTAAATCTTCTAGGATAAGTCCATTGGCAACTCCATATAAATCCGATACTGCACGTTCTGCTTTTAAAAAATTGCTTTCTGTTTTAGTTGTTTCTGCCAAAGTTAGCAAATCTTCAACTGCTTTAACTTTATCTTCTACTCCTTCATAATATCTAATTGTTTCAATATTTGAATTTTGATTACATTCCTTATAAGTATTCATTATTTCTTGATTTATAATAGAAACAAATAATTCAACTACAAAAGGTACAAAAAAGATTATTTCCTTACCTTTAATAATAAACTTTAATTTTTATTGATGACGAATTACAAAATATTTCTTTTTTCCTTTTCTAATAATTGTAAATTGGCTATACAAAGCATTTTCTTTTGAAATAATATATTCTAAATCATTTACTTTTTCACCATTAACGCTTATAGAATTATTATTTATAAACTCTCTTGCTTCTCTTTTACTAGAACAAATAGAACTATTAACTAATAAATCAACTAAATTAATAGGTTCTAATAGATCGTAACTATCCATATTACGAGATGCATCCAAAAGCTCATCCAAGCTTAATTCCTTAATATTACCATTAAATAAAGATTCACTTATATGAACTGCTTTTTCATATTCATCTTTTCCATGTAAGAATGTAATTATTTCTTCAGCTAACTTTTTATGAGCTTCTCTTAAATGAGGTGCTTCATTATTCTTTTTCTCATATTCTTCTATTTCTTCTTTACTTAAAAATGTATAAATTTTTAAATAATCAATTACCATAGAATCTTCTACATTAACAAAAAACTGATATAATTCATAAGATGAGGTTTTATTTTTATCAAGCCACAAAGCATTTCCTTCACTTTTTCCAAATTTAACACCACGACTATCCGTAACAAGTGGCATAGTAAATGCATAAACCGTATCTCCAGTTGCTTTTTTTATTAAATCAACTCCTGCAGTAATATTTCCCCATTGATCACTTCCTGCAACTTGCAAATCAACTCCACGCGTCTTGTGTAAATGCATAAAATCAATTGCTTGCAAGATCATATACGAAAATTCTGTAAAAGATATTCCACTTTCAAGTCTTCTTCTTACTGTATCTTTATCAAGCATATAATTAACTGTAAAATATTTTCCATAATCTCTTAAAAAATCTACTACATTAATATCTTTATACCAATCTAAATTATTAACAACTTCAAATCCAAAAATACTTTCTACTTGTTGTTTTAAACTTTGATAATTTTTTTCAATTTCTTCACGGGATTTTTTTTCTCGTTCAGAAGTTGCTTTAGGATCACCTATAAGTCCAGTTCCTCCTCCAACAAGTAAAATAGGATGATGTCCAGCATCTTTCAATCTTTTTGTAATCAAAAAGCTTGATAAATGCCCTATATGCATAGAGTCAGCAGTTGGATCTGTTCCAATATAAAAGTTCATGCCTCCCTTATTTAATTTTTCCTTAAGCTCTTCACTTGTAATATCTTTTATAAGACCTCTCCACTTTAATTCTTCAAATAATGTCATTTTTTCCTCCTAATAATTACTATTTAATCTTTTATCGATTATTTTTTGTTTTTTACTAATAGCATCTAATACTTCTTGCTCTTTAAAGCCCAATAATTCTCCTAAAAATAAAGTATAGTCAAATATTTCTCTAATTAAATCTTCATTAAAATTATCCATTAATAAACTAACTTTTTGATATATGATATTTATAATTCTTAATACATTAACAATTTTTAACATCTCATCATTAAAAAGACTTAATCTACTATCTGCTATTTTCATATTTTTTATTCTATAGAAAGTTAAAATCATTGTTATTACATCAGCATATTCTTCTAACATCTTTGTTTTATCAGGATTTTTTACACTCCAATATTTAAAAGCCTTAGTTTCATTAACAAATTCTCCAAGTTCAACAAGAAGTTCTATACAATTTTTTTCAAATAAGTTTGAATCACTTTGATATTTTTCTATAAATATTTGATCAAGTCTTATATTTTCTTCATATATTTTATTCCATTCTACTAGATTCATTATCTTGCTCCATTATTTCTTTAGCATGACTAGTACCAATTCTTGATACTCCCGCTTTAAGAAATTTTTCTACATCTTTAGAAGTTTTAATTCCACCACTGGCTTTAATTTCTAATATATTATTTTTATGTTTATTAATTATATCTATTACTTTAACCGTTGCTCCTTCTTTATCAAATCCAGTGCTGGTTTTTATAAAATGAACAAATGTATCATTACAAATTTCAGTCATTTTAATAATTTCTTCATCAGTTAACAAACACGTTTCAATTATAACTTTTAAAGTATGACCACCTATACTATCGCGAACAAGTTCTATTTCATCTTTAACATACTCATAATCCTTATTTTTTAAAGCATTAATATTAATAACCATATCTATTTCTTTAGCACCATTTGAAATTGCATTTATTGCCTCAAATTGTTTTGTCTCTTTTGTTGAATATCCATTAGGAAAACCTACAACGGTACATACAAGAGTTGTTGATCCTTTTAAATATTCGCTAGCAGCCTTAACATAATATGGTGGTACTACAACACTTGGAAAATGATAATCCATAGCATCATCACATAAGCTAATTATCTCATCAGCTGTTGCTATTTTTGATAAATTTGTACTATCTAAATAATCTGATATATTCATATAATCCTCCATTATATAAAAAAAGCACTACAATCGTAAGGGCGAATAGATCGCGGTACCACCTTACTTCTGTAATGATTACACTTATTTTTCTTAACGCGAAATATCGTTTTAACTCCATTTATGTAACTTCCATATTAATATTATTCGTTTACACCATCCACGAACTCTCTGCCAATTAATTAATATTTATAATTAAACTTCATCGTCAAATACAATTATATTTTAACATACTTTTATTAATTTTCAAGCATTTTTTGACTTTTAATTGCTGATTTGATATAATATGTGACATTTAGGAGGGATTATATGTTTACTTGTAATGATCTTAATCTATTAACATTTACCTATTATTTAAAATATACATTAGCTTTTAATATGACTATAATTCCTTTTTTATATTTATTTATTAATTATATTTTAATAGTTAGAAAAAAACAAAAAGAGTTAAAAATAGACAAAGTATTTTTAAAAAAAAGACTTAAACCAACATTTTATATAATAGTATTAATATCACTTTCTATGATACTTCACAACATGTTAAATAATCAGAATAATATATGTTATATGCATGCAACTACGAACGTCTATAAAGAATATAAAAGAAATTATGAATTATTAAAAGATAAAGATCTTGATCCTGAACTTAAAACTATGTATTTAGAAAATATTTTAACTAAAAAAAATAATATTGATATAAATAATTTAGTTAACCAAAGTGAAAAAGAAAAAATTATTGTTTCATCTTTAGATAATAAAAGTAATTATTTACGCGAAAATGATTCTAATCTTCAAAATAGTGTTTATGTTTTAGATGGAGTATTTTATTATCCAAAATACGTATATAAAAATAAAACTTCTTATTCAGGTATGAATTGTCCCAATGATCCACTTAAAGCAGGCTATAATAATCCTTACGGCTACAATAACTATTTTTATACAAGATTAACTAATTTTATAGAAGAAGCAAATAAAAATGGATATAAAATTACCATGAGTACTCAAGGTTGCAGAAGTTATGAAACTCAAAAACATTATTATAATACAATGACTTATGGAAGAGCAGCTAAACCAGGCCTTTCTTTACATGGATTTGGAATAGCTAGCGATTTAGAATTTTATCAAAGTGATGGATCTGTTTGTTTAGAAAGAAATGACTATAATTGTCCTAGTATGGGATGGGCTCACCAAAATGCAGACAAATTTGGATTAACTTTTCCACTTCTTTTTGCAAGCTATAAAGAAGATTGGCATATAGAACCTATTTCTAAGCAAACATATTAAAATAACACCAAAACTGGTGTTATTTTTTTTCTATTTTTTCCTTAAATTTATTATAAACTCTCTCATTAATAACAAGATCAAATTCTCCAATATATTCCATAACTGTTGCATTAAATTTTAATTTTATATTATTAAGAGTACTATATTTACCTAAATCTTCTTTGGTGAAATCTCCAACAACAGCATTTAAGTTTATATATAAAAATCCTTCATTTTTATATTTTTTTATTAATTCCCAAATAAGTACATATCTTGGATTAAATTTTAAATATTCCTCAGTATAACTATCAATTATTAATTCAACACCCTTATTATGCTTAATTGTAAAAGCACTTCCAATTGTTAAAAATTCAGGATATTTTTTAGATAACTCTGTTGCATAGACAAGTTCATTTTTATAATTATTTAATCTTTCATCAGAGGACATTTTTTGATTGATAATATTTTGTTTTTCTATTCCACTTATACTTGCGTCTTGAACTTTACTAGCAAGTTTTTCATTTTCAAGAGACTCTTTATCATATAAACTTTTCATATTAGTAAGATACTTATCTGTATTAATATTTATAAAGAAAATATCCATTTTATCTCTAAAATTATTATACAAACCTTGATAATATTTCTTCTTTCTTTTACTATTTTTTAAAATTATAAATTTATATAATTCATCTATATTCCCATTTGAATCTTGAACAATTTCAACTCCACATTCTGTGCTATCATCTATAATTTTCTTAGCTTCTTGAGAAGTTTTAATATATAAAGTTTTTAAATCACTTTGTAAATTAACAAATGCAACAAGTCTTGGTTTATAATTTTCAAAATATTTATTAAAACCTTGATGTTTATATTTATTATCTTTTAATGTATTTAAAATATCATTTACTGTATTACTAAAATAAATAATATTTCCATTTTTATCTCTTTCACTACAAATAACAGGAGGATCTATTTTAATAAATGCATAATGTTGTTTTTTTAATAAATCTACAAGACCACGAGTTACATTTTTAACTAAATTTTTATTGGTATAATCTATTAAAAAACCGCGAGGTGCATATGCATATTTATAATACAAATATATTGTCTTATAAAGAAATAAAGTTGCCCCAACCAATTTTTCATTTTCAACAAATCCAATATAGAATGTATTAAGTCCTTCATATCTTGATGTTTCAGCATAAAAAGATGTCTGGTAATAAGTACTATATTTATGATTATATGCAAAATTATCAAATTCTTCTTTGGTAAGTGCTACTATTTTCATCTATTCCAACTCCTTCTAGATCATTATACCGATTTTTTAACAATTTAGCAACATTTTTTATTAATTTAAAATGGATCTATAATTTTTTTTCTTTTTATGTTATAATGTTACTTATAAAGGTGGTGGAATAGGTGGATTTATTCGATATTATTGATTTAGATGAAGACATTTTAGAAGATAATACAGAAGTACTAGATGATGAATTAAAACCTGATGTAGAAATTGAAGAAATTAAAGATGTAGACTCAAATGTTAATGAAAGTGTTATAGAAAATGAAAATAAATTTGCTCTTTTAGAACAATTTGGAGAAAACTTTACTTCCAAAGAGTATCTGACAAATCCAGCTATTGGAAGAGATAAAGAAATAAAAGAATTGATTGTAACACTTTTAACTCCTGAAAAATCAGCTATTTTAGTTGGAAAACCTGGTATTGGTAAAACAGCTATTGTTGAAGGACTTGGATATCGTATAAAAAGAGAAGAAGTTCCAAATGCTTTAAAAGACTATGTTATATTTAAACTAAATACAGCAAGTTTAACTGGAATTGACCCTGTTACAAATGAATTAAAAATTCAAAAAATTGTCGATAATTTAAAAACTTTGGATAAAGTAATGATTTTTATTGATGAAATTCATACCTTAATCGGAACTGGTGAAAATACATTAGATTTTGCAAACATATTTAAACCTATTATTGATCGTGGAACTGTTAAAATAATTGGAGCAACAACTAGCGATGAATACGAAAGATATATTTTAAAAGATAAAGCTTTTGTAAGACGTTTTCAAAAAATTGAAGTATTAGAACCAACTCGTGAAATGGTAATAGAAATTATGATGGGTACTTATCCTAAATTTGAAAAAAAGATGGGTTTAAAACTTAAATATAGTGATTTTGTTAAAGAAAAAATTATGGCATTTATTACAGATGCAACCAGTGAATTTAAAAGAGTATATGAAACATCTGTAAGATACCCAGATATTGCTTTAACAATTTTGCAACAAGCATTTTCCTATGCATCATTTGATAATAGAAATGAAGTCACAATTAGAGATATAAGACGAGCTATTGAAAAAACAAAATTAATTTATCCAGATGTAATCAAAAAAGAATTAATAAAATTTAAAGAAGTATTTAAAGATGTTTATTTAATGGAAACTAAACAAATTCTAAAGGATCAAATATGAAAATAATTTATTATATTAGAGTAACTTTATTTACTCTTTATCTTATCTGTATGTTTTTATTAATAGATAATCTTTTTAAAAGTAATTTATTATCAGCTTTCTATTTTATATTAAACTTTATATATTCTTTTTTAATTATTATTAGCATTTTATCCAAAAAAAAATGTTTTATAGAAAGCATATCGTATAATATTTTAAATATAGGAATCTATATTTATACATTTATAATTTTTTATATGGTTACTATTAGTAGTAAACTTGAAATATTAAATAATAGTACATATTATAGAAATAATTTTGTATTACTAATATTATTATTAATAGGACTTATTGCATATACATTATATTTAAATAAAGAAGAAAAATAACTATTTGACTTAAATAGTTATTTTTATTAAACCAATTCTTTAATTTCAATTGTTTTATTTCCATCTAATAAATTATCAATTATAATACTATCTATTTTATCTTCTATAATTTTTTTTATATTTCTTGCTCCTGATTCCTTATAATTTGACATCTTAATGATTTCATTAATAATATTTCTTTGAATTTTTATATTAATCTTTTGATCTTTAAATTTTTCTTTTACATTTTTAAGTTCTAATTTAATTATTTCTTTAATATTTTCATCATCTAAATCTTTAAATCTAATAATATGCGTAATTCTATTTAAAAATTCCAAAGAAAAAGTTTCTTCTAAATCCCTTTTTATAAAAGATTCATTTTGATTAAAACCTATTGAATTAATATTAGATGCTATATTACTTGTCATGATAATAATTGTATGATTAAAATAAATTTTTTCTAAACTGGAATTGGTAATGAATCCTTCATCTAAAATTTGAAGAAAAAGATTTAAAAAATCAGAACAAGATTTTTCTATTTCATCAATTAAAATAATAGAATATGGATGATTTTTTATTTCATCTAAAATAGAATAGTTTTCATATCCAACATATCCTGGAGGAGAACCTATTATTTTACTAATAGTATGAGATTCTTTATATTCACTAGCATCAATTCTTATTAAATTCATATTTAATTCTCTTGCATATTCTTTAACAAGTTCTGTTTTTCCAACCCCACTTTTACCAGTAAAAAAGAAAGAAATTGGTTTATTTTGTTCTCTTAAACCGAGTTTTATTTTTTTAGTTTCTTTACACAATATACTAATTGCATTACTTTGACCAATTATTTTTTCATTTAAGTTCTTTTCCAAATTTTTTAATTTTTTAATATCTTTATCAATTTCATAAACAGGAATATTTACTTTAGATTTAATTACTTTAGCAACATCCTCTTTTAAAACCTCTTTTTTATAATTCTTATTTGTCTTTAAAACTAACTTATTTATTTGATCTTCTAATTCTATTTGTTTTTGTTTTAAACTAGATGCATTTTTAAAATCATGTTTAATAATAGATTTATTCTTAGATATTTCTAATATTTCTAATTCTTTCTTTAAGGTATCTAACTTTTCTATCATTTTATCTTTTACTAAAGAGCGACTTGCACATACTTCATCTAAAATATCAATTGATTTATCAGGATTTTTTCTATTAAATATATACTTATTTGAAAGACTAATTATATCGTCTATAATGGCATTTGAAACAGATACTTCATGATATTTTTCATATATAGGTTTTATTTTTTTTAATATATTTTTTGTTTCTTCTAAAGATGGTTCTTCAACTAAAATAGTTTGAAATCTTCTATTTAAAGCTTTATCTTTTTCAATTGAATCTTTATATTCTTTTGTAGTTGTAGCTCCAATTAATCTAAATTTTCCTCTAGCAAGTGATGGTTTTAAAATATTTGCTGCATCAA